>DDWC01000097.1:0-5187 GCA_002345475.1 Firmicutes bacterium UBA2296 | reverse complement strand
GATGAAGTGACAGAGTTTTGCTCACCGCTGCAACGGCAGGTTTACCCGCAGCATTATGGTAGATTTCATCAAGACCTGGGGGGTAGAAAGGTATCGTCATGTAGCGCTCGACCTCCATCGGCTTTCCCATATTGTAGGGGCACAGCATGCTGTGCCCAGGGGACACGACACCCTGATTGGGCGCTGATTCAGCTGATGGGTGATGATAGGATGAAGTGACAGAGTTTTGCTCACTGTTGCAAAGGCACGTTTACCCGCGGCATTATGGTAGAGTTCATCAAGACCCGTGGGCACAGCATGCTGTGCCCCTACGAGTATAGAGGTTAGAAGTTGGAGGTTAGACCTTAGATGTGCGGTTGGCATAGGGAAAGTGCGGACTGGAAGATGAAAACCCTGCCAAGCAGCAAACACCAAATATTGGCTCTCCCTGTGGTACCTGTGTCCGCGGCTGTGGTAACAGTGTCGGGCTCCTTTCAAACGTTGATCACTAATCATTAATCGCTGGAGGACACCAACACTTGGGGACCGCGCGAGCCACGGTCTCGCCGCTACAACCTTAAAGGAACATGGCACGAGGAACAAGGAATGCTCTCTCTAGCCGGTCCCACTGCGTCCGGCCATCCCACCCCGTATCAGAACCCCATCAGGCTTTATCAGATCTCATAAGGCTGCCGCAAAACTAGAAATTAGATGTTGGAAGTTAGAGACAGAAAGCCGTGCCCCGGCCACAGGTCGTTCTAATGACAACAGACAACATCCGGCAGACAACATTCAACAGACGACCAGCGACAAGCGACAAGCGACCACGGCAGGATAATGGCGCTGGACGGGCGAACTTTACAGGGTGTCATTTGCAGCAAAGGAGGATGAAACAGTGAAGATATATACCCGCACTGGCGACAAGGGAACGACCTCGCTTTACGACGGATCGCGCCTGGCCAAGGACGACATAAGGGTGGAAAGCTACGGCACCATTGACGAGCTTAACTCCTGCCTGGGGCTTGCCCGCAATTTTGTCGAAGATGCAGAGAGCCGGGAGATTATCTACAAGATTCAGCGGGAGCTCTTTAATGTGGCGGGGGAGCTGGCTACTCCGGACACCAGCGCCTTCCCTGAGACCATAAATGAAAGTCACGTGCGTTTTCTGGAAGAAACGATAGACGGATACATAGCCAGAATTGAGCAGGTGGATAAGTTTATCGTTCCCGGCAGTAATACCGGTTCGGCGGCGCTGCACGTGGCTCGCACGGTATGTCGCCGCGCGGAGCGACGCATTCTGACCTTGAGCCGGGATGCCCACGTCAGCGAAAGTCTGATGAAGTATGTAAATCGGCTTTCTGACTGCATTTATGCCATGGCCCGGTTTCTGGAGACAGAGCTGGTGTACGTGCACTTCAACAAGAAGGACTGATACTTCAACAGCACTGTCATTTGTGCACACATTGGTATACAATCGTGCTATGTGAACAATAAGGAGGAAACACAATGCAGGAAGATCGCGCTCATCTGGCCGAGCAGACTATTGAGCAGTATGAGAAATATGTTAACCCAGCCATGGCCCGGCTCTTTCGCTACATGGGGCTGGCCACGGTGGAATGGGAAGCCCGGGGATGCTATATTACCGACCATCGCGGCGAGCAATACCTTGACTTACTGGGCGGCTACGGCATGTTCAGCGCCGGTCATTCGCACCCCCGCATAGTGGCCGCGGCCAAGAAGCAACTGGACCGCATGGCCATGCCGTCAAAACTGCTGTTGAACAAACCGATGGCCGACCTGTCGCAGCTGCTGGCAGAAATCACCCCGGGAGACCTGGTGTATTCGTTCTTTGGTAACAGCGGCACCGAGGCGGTGGAGGCAGCCCTTAAACTGGCCCGTCTGGCCAAGAAAAAACCCGGCATTATATCTACCAAGGGATCGTTCCATGGCAAGTCCATGGGCGCCCTCAGCGCCACGGGAAGGGATATATTCCGCGGCCCCTTTGCGCCACTGGTGCCTGGCTTTAAACATGTCCCTTACGGAGACGCCAACGCTGTGGCGGAGGCCATCGATGAGGAGACAGCGGCCGTTATTGTGGAGCCGATTCAGGGAGAGGGCGGCGTCATCGTGCCTCCCGACGGGTACATGAGGGAACTGCGCCGCATCTGCGACGAAAAGGACGTCCTGCTCATCGCCGATGAAGTGCAAACCGGTCTTGGACGCACCGGCAAGATGTTTGGCGTGGACCACGACGATGTGGTGCCGGATATTATCTGCCTGGCCAAGGCCCTGGGCGGCGGTATTATGCCTATAGGCGCCATTGTGGCGCGTCCCAGCCTGTGGGACGGCTTTATTGACGCGCCTTTCCTGCATACATCAACCTTTGGCGGAGGTCCGCTGGCCTGTGCCGTGGCCATTGAAGCGATTAATGTCACCCGGGATGAGAAGCTTTGCGAGAATGCCTCCGCCCGGGGCGAAGAGTTTCTGACGGCCCTGCGCGAACTGCAGAGTCAGTACCCCGACGTCATCGCGGAGGTGCGGGGACGCGGTCTGATTATTGGCATAGAGTTTACCGACGGTGGTTATGCCGGCTACACCATTTCTGAAATGGTCAACCACAAGGTAATCGCCGCCTACACCCTCAATAATCCCAAGGTTATCCGCATAGAGCCTGCCCTTGTCATCAGCAAGGAAGATACCGACAAGGCCATCAGCATTCTGCGCAAAGTTATCGCTGCCGTGGCCGAGCTTAAGGACGATATTTAGGAGGTTGTTGTATGCCCTATGTAGAAGTAAGCACCCTGGTGCAGGGAGATATGTCTAAGATCTGGCCTATCGTGGCAGATATGGAGAGCTACCCGAAGTTCATGCCTAACCTGGATAGCGTTGTGGTCACGGAACGCGGCGAGAACACCACAGTAAGCAAATGGGTCAGCAACGTTGACGGCCGCGTCATCGCCTGGACGGAGAAAGACGTATTTATGCCTGAGCGCCATCGCATTGAGTACCAGCAGTTGAGCGGCGACCTCAAAAAATTCGAAGGATTCTGGCAGCTCACGGAAACTCCCGAGGGAATTTCTATTGTGTTGACCGTTGATTTTGAGTTTGGCATACCCATGGTGGCGGCTCTTCTCAACCCTTTGCTTAAGAAAAAGGTACGCGAGAACAGTGAGGGCATGCTGGCCGCCATCAAGGAGATTTGCGAGTCGGCCTAGGGAGTGAAAATGTTGTTAGTGAAGAAGACTTTCCGTCACGGAGGATATATACCCGGAAACAAGGAAGGGACTTCACATGGCGCCATTCGTGACTTGCCCATTCCGGACGTAGTGTATATGGCGCTGGAGCAATACGGCGGTGAGCGCTGCGAGCCCTGCGTAAGAGTGGGGGACGAGGTTAGACCAGGACAGGTGATTAGCCGGGGACTGCTGTTCCCGGCTGTTTCTCATGCCAGTCTTGCCGGCCAGGTTCTTGCTGTCACGCAGGACACTATTCACGTTCTGGCCGGAGGCGATCAGACATTTCATCCCTCCGTGTGCCGCGTCCCGGAGGCCATGACGCCGGAGGAATTGCTGGAGGTGGTGGTGCAGGCAGGTATCCAGGAGAACGACTCTCAGGGTAACCACCTGTACCGGCGTTTGACGGCGGCCCGGGATGGAAGAGTCTCCACATTGATAGTCAACGGCATGGAGTCAGAGCCGTACCTCACTGGGCAAAGTCGCAGCTTGCGGGAGAGAAGTGCCCTGCTTATATTCGGGGCCAAAGCTGCTCTGAGGCTCATAGGAGCAGAGCGCGCCCTGCTGGCCTTGCCAGGCAACGATGCTGAGCTGCTAAGCATGTATAAGGGTTTACTGTCAGATGAGCCAGCTCTCAAAGTCGCAGCGCTGAAACCCAGGTACCCCCAGGGACACCACAACCAGTTAGTGTGTGCCCTGACAGGCAGGGAAATGCCAGCCGGGTCTTTGGCTTCTGATGTCGGGTGCCTGGTGCTTGAAGTAGCCACTCTCATCGCTCTGGGCGAAGCGCTGGTCTCCGGCAAGCCCATGATTGATCGGGTCATCAGTGTCAGCGGGCCGGGAGTACAACAGCCTGGCAACTACAGGGTGCCCATTGGTACTCCCTTCAGCCATGTGCTGCAACACTGTGGCTTATCGTCGGCCGAAGAACACCAGGTGATCTGGGGTGGGCCCATGACAGGATTTCTCCTGTCCGATACATCACTACCGGTGACCAAGGACTGCGAGGGTCTGGTGGTCCTTCCTTTGCAGCTTGCCGCTCACAAGGCCAGGCCTTTTGGCGATTGTGTAAACTGCGCCAGGTGCATAGAACAGTGCCCACAGATGCTTTATCCCAACGAGTTGTCCCTGGCCGCCGAGTCTGGCGACACCGACGCTATGGTCGGGCTTCACGTCTGGGGCTGCAGCGAATGTGGATTGTGCAGTTACGTCTGCCCTGCCAACAGGCCAATCACACAGATGAATAGAGCCTGTAAGGAGCTGCTGGGCGGCGAGAAGGGGGGAGCCGACCGATGAGCCTGGAGCTTAATTGGACTCGGGGGCCCCACATAAAGAAAAGAGGCAGCGTGCGACTGGCTATGCTGGAACACTTCCTGGCTCTGGCCCCCTGCATGGCCGCGGTTCTTTACCAAAACCCCGGTGCCCTGCTGTTATTTCTGGCGACTGCGGTGGCCACCGTGGGCACAGAACAGATTTTGGATCGGGCGCTCAGTCGGCAACGTTCCTTGCCAGACGGACGCACCACGATTTCGGCCCTGCTTCTGGCGCTGCTTCTTCCCGCTGACACTATGTGGTGGGCAGGCGCCGTTGTCGGCTCTCTGGGCATGCTTACCGCCTGGTTTGTGCAACGCGGCCGGCTCAGGCTAAGGCTTAACCCGGCGGTATTGGGTGCCCTTGCTGCTGCGCTCCTCAGTGCTCTGCTTCCGGAATACCTGTCCCCGTCGGGGCAGGCAGCCTTGTCCGCGACACAGGCAGCTCCCTGGCTGTTGGCGGCTGGGGGTGCTTATCTAGTCTGGCGTCGGCACGTCAACTGGCGCACGCCTGTGGTAATCCTGGCTGTGGCCGCCATTCTCTCCTTCGCACTTGGTGTTGCGCCCCTGAGTATACTGGTTTCCGGGCCGTTCATGTTGGGGACCTTCTTTCTGGCGGCTGACTGGAGAGCTGCTCCTGTGACTCCACGCGGGAAGATAGCTGC
>DDWC01000192.1 GCA_002345475.1 Firmicutes bacterium UBA2296 | reverse complement strand
CACATCGGCCGGGATGATGTTCACCAGGTCCCCGCCTCTGGTGATGATAGGATGGACCCGGATATGGTCAGCGTCCTTAAAGGTCTCGCGCTGGGCATGTATGCCCATAAGCCCCAGCATGGCAGCGTTAAGAGCATTTACTCCCATGTGCGGCGCGCCGCCAGCGTGAGCTTCCTTGCCCTTGTACTTGATCAGTTTGCCGACAAATCCGTTGCTGGTGCCGCCAACGCTGACCTGGTGATCCGGGGAAGTGGTGGTATGAAACATCATGCAGAGGTCTACATCGTCCATCTCACCCAGCTTCAGAAATTCCTGTTTGCCGCCGAGAAAATCGATTTTCCCCTGCTGGCGCAGCGACGCNNTATTCTTCGGCTGGCACTGCCATAAGAGAAATATCACCTGCAAGGTGCTCCATGGCTCCCGCGCCGATAAGTCCCATGGCTGCCCCCAGCATAGCGGCCACCTGAGCGTTATGGCCGCAGGAATGAGCGGCTCCGGTGGCTGGATCAGCATGGGGATGTTCCGGGCAAACCACGGCGTCCAGTTCTCCCATGAGGGCCAGGCGGACTTTCGCTTCAGCGCCTCGCATCTCAGCCCTGACACCTGTCACAGCTATCTCTTCCCGCGGCTCCAGACCCATTTTGCGCATAGTGGACGCTGCCAGTTTGGCCGCCCGCCATTCCTTATAACCCAACTCCGGGTGCTCAAAAATCTCCTTGCCTATGGCAATAATCTCTTCACGCCTGGCGTCAATTTCCTTAATGATTTTCTCCTTGAGTTGTTCAATATGCATAGTTTCGCCTCCTCATAAAATCTACTGAGTATATTTCGACGCGCGAAATAAATTTCCTGCCTTGGCAATCCGCTTCAGGGCGAGAGCTGCCAGCAACGGCGGCAGCGCGCCTCATAGCTTTCCGTGCCTCCCACCTGTATCTGTGGGTCGTTGACCGATGCCGGCTGGCCATTGACCAGCCGCTGGCTGATGTAAGCGTCCTCACCACAGCGTATGCAAATGGCCTTAAGCTTGTCGATTTCGTCGGCAATTGCCAGCAGGTGCGGCACCGCCCCAAAGGGCTTCCCCGTAAAATCCATATCGAGACCGGCCACGATGACCTTCTTGTCCAGCGACATCAATCTTTTGACCAGAGCAACGGCTTCGTCGGCATCAAAAAACTGAATCTCATCGATGGCGACAACATCGGTGTCCGGGTCAAGTAACCCCATTATGTCGTTGACCCCGGCCACAGCCACGGCTTCGTGATTTCGCCGGTCATGGGCCACCACCTGCGTCGGGTGGTACCTCCCATCCAGAGTGGGCTTGAAAAGCTGCACTTTCTTACGGGCGTATTGCGCCCGATTGATGCGGCGGATCATCTCGCTGGACTTACCGCTGTACATGCCTCCACAGATAACCTCTAAGTATCCTGCCAATTGATGTGTCCCCCCTATGATTGCTGTGATGCCTGTTGCAGAGCCTGCCGCATCTGCGCCGCCAGCAAGGCCACCGCCGCTGTATTAAGACCGCCTTCCGGCACAATGATGTCGGCGTGACGCTTGCTTGGTTCTACGAACTGATTATGCATGGGTCTTACGGTGGTGAGATATTGTTCCACCACAGATTGCAGGCTGCGACCACGCTCCACCAGGTCGCGAGTCATGCGGCGCAAGATGCGGATGTCGGCGTCGGTGTCCACATAAACCTTCAAATCGTATAGTTGCCTGAGATCTGGGTTGTGCAGGGCGAGAATCCCCTCGACCACGATAACATGACAGGGATTGAGTAGAATGCCCTCCGGGCGGCGCGTGTGTGCGGAGAAGTCATACAGCGGCCCCACAACCGATTCGCCGCGGCACAGACTCCTGAGGTGCTCCACCAGAAGGCTGTCCTCAAATGCCGCCGGATGGTCATAGTTCTGTCTGGACCTCTCTTCCGGAGTCATGTGTGTCTGATCGCGATAGTAATTGTCGTGACGGATAAGAAGCGCCTCACCGGCGAAATTCTCCATCATCTTTTCGGCCAGAGTAGATTTGCCCGATCCTGTGCCCCCGGCGATCCCCACGATGTACGGCATGCCGTCCCCTCCTTATGCCACCAAATGCTGCTTGTTCATTATGGATCGAAAAGCTATACTGTACTAAGGTTAGACACTCGAGATATTTTTTCTATACCAGGCCCGCCAATCCTGGTATTATCTGAGCAGCCACGGCGATCAGGTTGAATACCGCATGGGCAATAATGCAGGGAGCGAGCGATCCTGTCCGCTCGTACAGGGCGGCCAGGAAGATGCCCGCAATAAATGTGGGTATGATTACAAAACCGAAACCATGCAGCAGACCAAAGACGAGGCTGGATACCACCACCGCCAGCTTTATCCCAAAGTCCCGCCGCAGGTAGGGGTAGATAATGCCCCGCATGAGCAATTCTTCCCAGACTGGCGCTATGACAACGGCGCTGAAGGCCAGGGCAAACCACTCCAGGGAAAAGAGAGGCAAAGTACTCATCCCCAGATTGGACTCCAGATCTATTCCCGCCAATAGTTCTTTGAAGAGCACCGATAACGGTAGCAGAATTGCGATGATTACGAGGGTAGGCAGGAACTTGGCGATCAGGCCCCAGATTACCCCTGTTTTCAGATGGCGGCGGAAATCGTACAGCTTCATGCCAAACTCTGCCGCTGACGGCCAGAATCGATACTGAATGTGCACCATAACCATCACCGTCAGGCTGACTACTCGTCCAAGTGTCAGCAGCGCATAGGTATCCAGCCGCCCCCCCAGCACGAGGTAAACCAGAAAACTCATAAGCAGCGACAAGGCCACCAGTTTGACGATATCGAGAAACTTCCAGTAGATATTGCGAGTCTCCCATTCCGCCGAACTGGCGAAAAGGCCTCCTATCTTTCTCAATATCAACCCTCTCTTCTCTCTTTTTTTCCTGTGCCTCTACTTCGACAGGCGAAGGAGGGTTTCCTCCAGCCTGACCAAGACAAGGAGACAATCATGCACGACATTGCCGAAACCATCAGCGACAAGGAGATGCGTAGAAGAATATTCACCATGGTATGGCCGGCCACCATCGAGAGCGTGCTCCAGATGATGGTTGGCATTGTTTCGTCCGCCATGCTCGGGCGGGTCGGAGCGCTGGCGGTTGGCTCCGTCGGCCTGGGTCGTCGCGTGACCATGCTGATTTGGGGAGTGTTTGCCGCGATTGGCACGGGGAGTACTGTGATGGTTGCCCGTTCGGTTGGCGCGGGCGACCCGGATGCGGCAGGACGATACGCCAGACAGGCCTTCCTGCTGACGCTGGGGCTGGTGTTCTCGTTGACTTTGATCATAGTGTTGTTCCCAACACAGCTACTGGTCTTTCTCTACCGCACTGACGGAGAACTGCTGGAGGTTGCCACGACGTATTTGCGCCTGGTGGCTCTGGGCATCCCTTTCATGTCGGTTATGCAGGTAACCGGCGCCATAATGCGCGGGGCCGGGAACACTAAGGTCCCCATGCAGGTTGCCACCACCATAAACATCGTTAACGTCATCCTCAGTTACTTGCTGATATTCGGCCATTTCGGTTTTCCGGCTCTTGGTGTCGTAGGTGCTGCCTGGGCACAGGTCATTGCTCAGGCCTGCGGCGCGCTGATGGCGCTGTACATCATGCTGTTTCGCCAGAGGGATATAGCCTTTGGCTTTCGCAACGTGAGAATTAACTGGCGGGAGACCAGAGCAGTGCTCAATATTGGCGTCCCCTCAGCCGTGGAGAACCTGACCATGCAGTTCGGACAGATCATGCTGACCAGCCTGGTAGTGAGCTTTGGAGCTATCCCCCTGGCAGCTCATCAGCAAGGCCTTACGGCCGAAAGCCTTTCCTATATGCCCGCGGTCGGCTTTGGTATCGCCGCCACTGCCCTGGTGGGACAGAGTATCGGTGCCGGCTCCCTGCGCATGGCCGAACGCTATGTAAAGGAGCTGGCAAAGTGGAGCGTGATGCTTACCGCTTTTACCGCCTCCTTTCTCGTATTCACTCCTAAGGCCGTATTTGGACTGCTCAGCAATGAGCGTGAAGTCATTGAACTCGGCGCAAGATATCTGTTGCTCATGGGCGTGGCGCAAATTCCGCAACAGCTGTCCGGTGTTCTCAACGGATCCTTGCGGGGTGCAGGCGACACAAAAGCGCCCATGGTGGTGGCGGCCATTGGCCTGTGGGGAGTACGCATCCCTCTGGCCTTCTATTTTAGCCGTACTCTTGGCATGGGCATAATCGGAGTATGGGTGGCCATGACCATAGACCTGTTTGTGCGCTTTAGCCTCAGCGCGGCACGCTACCTCAGCGGGCGCTGGAAAGAACGAGTGGCGACGGTTACGCATAGGAGAGTGCGTGGGGGCTAGTCTGGGGGCCATGCGCTTAGCGCGTGGCGCTTAGTGAGAGAAGACCTTGAGTGAAAGGCTCTTAGCTCTTAGCCCTGGCTCTTGGGATTAGGAGCGCGAACGGGCATTGGTCTTCGAAGAGCCTGGTGGAACGACGTAGCAGTTCGGTCCTCTAGGAACGGCTCTCCACAAGTTGCTCACTTAACGGGGAGTCTGCTAAGAGCGAAGAGCCAAGAACTAACAGCCGCTGTCTCGACAGCAAACAAACGCCGCAGCTATGCTGCGGCGTTTGTCTGTTGTCTTCAGTCCCTCATCAGGCTTTTACGCGTTTACCGTTGCAAATATAGATTACCGACTCGGCGATATTTGTCGCATGATCGGCAATGCGTTCAATCTGAATGGCGGCCACGAAAAGCGGGAGCGCTCCCGACACTTTGTTGCTGTCCTTAATCATTATCTCGCGCAGCTCCACAATTATATCCTCGCACAGCTTGTCAACCACGTCGTCCCTCTGTAGCACCAGATAGGCCAGTTCACAATTGGAGTTGATGAGGGCATCCAGAGCATCCTGAAACATACTGGCGGACACGTCAATCATGCGGGGGATATCTACCAGCGGCTTGATCAGGGGGCGCGGCAGAAGGTTTGCCTGCTCCACAATGTTGACGTTTATATCCGCAACCCGCTCCATGTCGATGGCCATGCGCATCGAGCCGATAAGACGGCGCAGGTCCTGGCCCACGGGCTGCTGCTTGGCAATCAGCTCCACTGACCGTGCGTCAACCTCTTCCGCCAGCTTGTCAATCTCGTCTTCAATGCGCAGCACCTCGTCGGAAGCGGCCAGGTCGCCGGTGCGCAAGGCGTGCAGGGACAGGTTGAGCATTTCCTCTATGCGCCCACCCATAAAGAGAAGCCTGGTGTGGAGTTCAGTCAACTCATTCTGAAAATTATAACGCAGCATCTCAACACCTCCCTAACCTATTCTACCGCTTATATAATCGTCTGTGCGCTTGTCTGCCGGAGCGGTGAAGAGCGTCTTGGTGTCGTCGAACTCGACCAGTTCTCCGCCCAGCAGGAAAGCCGTGCGATCGGAGACCCTTGCTGCCTGCTGCATATTGTGGGTCACCACCACTACGGTCAGATCTTCTTTTAATTGTAGCATAAGTTCCTCAATTTTTGCTGTCGCCGCAGGATCAAGTGCCGAGGCCGGTTCGTCCATAAGTAGCACCTCAGGTCCCACTGCCAGAGATCGTGCAATGCACAGACGCTGCTGCTGCCCGCCGGACAGATCAAAGCCAGAGGCGTGAAGTCGGTCCTTGACCTCGTCCCACAAAGCTGCCTGCCGCAAACTGCGTTCCACAAGTTCGTCCAGTTGCGGTTTGCCTATTCTGCCCTGTAGCCGCGGCCCGTAGGCTACATTGTCGTAAATGCTCTTTGGGAAAGGATTTGGGCGCTGAAACACCATACCCACGCGGCGTCGCAAGCTAACCACGTCGACACCGCTGTCATAAATGTTTAACTCTCCCAGCATGGCTTTGCCCTCTACTCTAGCACCCGGGATGTGGTCGTTCATCCTGTTGAGGGAACGCAACAGGGTGGACTTGCCCGAGCCTGACGGCCCAATTATGGCGGTTATCTGCCGATCAGGCACAGCGAAACTCACATTTTTGATGACATGCAGATTGCCGTAATATATGGAGACTTTCTGCAAATCTATCCTGGTGTTCTCTACCATCTCTTCTTTCTCCTTTCGGCCTCGCGCCATACGGTGGCTCCCACCTGCATTGTCATGACCATTAGTAGAAGCGTCCCCGCCGTGGCCCACATACGTTCCACCGGCATCCCTGGTACCTGAGTAGCGATAATGTAAAGGTGATAAGGCAGGGCCATGAACCGGCTTGTGAAAGACGAAGGTAGTGAAGGCAGGAAGAACGCCACTCCGGTTATGAGGATTGGTGCCGTTTCTCCTGCGGCCCTGGCCATACCCAGCAGTGTGCCCGTTATAATGCCGCTTTTGGCGCTAGGCAAAATCACGGTCGATACTCCTTGCCAGGGGGTCGCGCCTAAAGCCAGAGCTGCCTCGCGAAATGAGCGGGGCACATCCGTCAGGGCCTGACGGGTGGCCGCCACCACCAGGGGGAGGGTAAGGGCTGCCAGAGTCAGCGAGGCAGAAATCAATGAGGAGCCAAATCCCAGCATTACCACGAAGACAGCATAGCCAAAGAGACCATATATTACTGAGGGCACCCCGGCCAGGTTCACCAGCGCCGTCTCCAGCAAATGCGTCAGGCGATTGTTGGGCGCAAACTCCGCCAGGTATATGCCAGCACCAACCCCAAAGGGCAGGACTACCAGGGCCGTGCCCATCATCAACCAGAGAGTTCCCACGATGGGAGAGAGTATGCCTCCGCTTAGCCCTCGTTGTGTTGGAACCGTCGACACAAACTCCCAGGAGAGCCCGGCTGCCGCCTTGGCCAGAATGTAGATTACCGCACTGAGTGGTGGCAAAATGGCCAGGACTAGAATCAGAACACAGGCCAGTTCTTTTGCATCATATTTGCGCTTCACTTCTTCTCACCCCTGACTCGCTTCACGATCACCTTGGCGGCCAAAGCGTTAATGGCAAAGGTGATGGTAAACAGAACTAGACCAGCGGCAAAGAGCGCGTGGTACTGCGGGCTGTACCGTGCCGCATTGTTAACCTCAGCGGCTATGAGGGCCGTTACAGTGCGCATAGGGTCAAAGATGCTTCCCGGTGTATTTAGCCTGCCGCCTGCCACCATAAGCACGGTCATTGTCTCGCCTATGGCACGCCCTGTAGCCAGAAGCACTGCGGCCAGGATGCCGCTCTTGCCAGCAGGGACTATAACTCTCCAAATGGTCTGCCAGCGGGTAGCCCCCAGCGCATAGGAGGCTTCGGCATATTCGCGAGGTACCGCATTAAGGGCCTCCTCAGCCAGACTAACCAGAGTGGGCAGAATCATCACACTGAGAACCAGGCCGGCGGTAAAACCGGTGAGACCGGTCGGCAAGTTGAACGTGCGGGCGACAAAGGGGGCCACCAGCCGCAGACCCAGGAAACCAAAAACCACGGACGGTATGCCGGCGGTGAACTCGAAGATCGAACGGGCCACGAGACCAGCCGATTTCGGCAGAATCTCTGACATGGTAATGGCTGAAACAATACCCAAGGGGCATCCCAGCAGGATGGCCATCCCCGCGATGTAGGCACTGCTGACCAGAAAACCGCGAATCTGAAAAGTAGGCGGGAAAGAGACCGGTAGCCACCGGTCTCCCGTAAAAAACTTCAGATCAGCATTCTCGCGAAAGAACGGCCACGACTGCAGTAGAAGAAAGATGAAAATGGCAGCGGTCAGTATCAACACCGTATATCCTGCCAGAGACACCAGCCTCTGCTGGATTGGGGTTTTTAACCGACCTAGGATTCTTCTCCTGGTCATGGTGTATTCCCCTTCCTACTTGCTGATTGGCACGAAGCTCAAATCTGCCACAACTTTTTGCCCTGCCGGACTAAGAACATAGTCTATGTATGTCTGCATGGCCCCTTCGAGGTTGCCCACGATGTAGAAGAAGAGCGGGCGAGCCAGACCGTAGGTGTTGTCCTGTACTGCGGCTACGGAAGGTAGCACTGCGGGGGCATCGGCGTTAGCCTTCATGCCTAGAGCCGTAATACTGGGTTTGAGATAACCAAGGCCTACGTAGCCGATAGCGTTTACGTTGTTGGTAAGCTCATCCACAATGGCCTGAGTCGAAGGCATCATCATAGTCTGATCGGCAAACTCGGCTCCCTTAGCCTTACCGTCTTCCTGCACCACGAACTCCTTAAAGAAGACATGGGTTCCGGAGGTGGTGTCTCTGGAGAGAAGAACTATGTTGGCGTCGTTTCCGCCGACGTCCTTCCAGTTAGTGATTTCGCCGCGGTAGATCTTAGCCAAGTCCTGGAGTGTCATCTCTTTTACCGGGTTTGAAGGATGAACAACAGCAGCCAAACCGTCAAAGGCGACAATAACCTCGTGCAGGGTGCCCTGTTTGCCGGCGTTATCTTTCTCTTCCTGCTTCATGGCCCGAGAAGATTGAGCGATGTCGCATGAACCGTTAATCAGTGACGCAATGCCGGTACCGGAGCCGCCACCTGAGACTACCACTTCGATGTTCTCTTTGGTCTTCATGAACTCTTCGGCCAGGGCGGCTCCCATATTGACCATGGTGTCGGAGCCGTTAACAATAATTGTAGCCTTCTGCGGCGGTGGGGGTGTCGTTCCTCCGTTGTCTGCGGGTGTTTTAGGCTGGCATCCTGTCAGCGCCAAGGAAGCGACCAGGGCCAGTGCTGCAATGCTAAAGAACTTCTTCAAGTTATTGACCTCCTCAAGGTTTTGTTATTCCTACAACGTCATTTTAGAGGAGGCAGGTTAAGCGTAAAGTAAGGTAATGTAAAACTACTGTAAAAACTAAATAATAGTATGAAGAACTAGAGACCCGCTTATCGCGGGTCTCTAGGCAGACTGATACCAAAAGTTGCTCCCTGCCCGTACTTGCTCCGTACGAAGGCTGAGCCTCCGTGCACCTCAGCGATGTGTTTGACGATGGCCAGACCCAGGCCTGTTCCACTTCCCCGACTGGGAGATCCCATGAAAAATCTCTCGAATACCCTGGGCAGGTGTTCCGGCAACACCCCTGGTCCCTGGTCCCTTACGTATAGTTCTATTGTCGTCGCACTTTCGGACACACCTACGGTAATTGTGGCGTTCCGGGGCGAGAACTTCATGGCGTTATCCAAAAAGTTGACCAATACCTGCCGCAGCTTTTCACGATCAGCAAAGAGAATGCCCTTCATATGGCCCTCGGTAACCACAGACTGATCCTTCTGCCTGAGAAGCTCCTTGAGTTCGTCGGTCACCTCAGTAACCAGATCCTGGGCCACGACGGTTTGCCTGATTGTCTCCTCAGAGCCACTCTCCAGTCGGGAGATCGTCAGCAGTTCTTCTACCATGGTGGCGAGACGCAGAGTTTCTGTCTCGGCGCGTCTCAGGAAGTCTTCTGCCGTAACTCTGTCATCCAAAGCACCCGACAAGAGATTCTCCACCAGGAGCCTGATGGCGGTAATAGGTGTTCTCAACTCATGGGAAACATTCGCCACGAAGTCGCGTCGTACGTCCAGTGAGCGGTAAACGTCGGTGAGATCCTGGAGAGAGACTAGTGTCTTGCCTGACTCCAGGGGGACGACCCCTGCCCGGACCTGCCTCTGCGCCATGCGCCCGCCCAATGAAACCCGGGACGCAGAAGCCTCGCTTTTTCGTCGACTTTCCGTAAGTATCGCCGATAGATCGGGGAACCTGTTAAGAATAGTCAAGGGTTGCCCTAAGGTGGCACTCTCGGTAATACCGAGCACCTCTACGGCGGCAGGATTAATCAGTTCTATACGCCCATCCTCGTCAATCAATATCACGCCGTCTCGCATTGAAGCGAGGACAGCGCCCAGGCGTTCTGCCGCGGCACGGACTGCCTCAAATTGCCTTTTAAGATCCAAGGACATCGTGTTAAGAGCCCGGGCCAGATCCCGCGTCTCTGTAGTGCCCGTTTCGGACACCTGGCATGAGAAGTCACCAGAGGCCATGTTGCGCGCCGCTCCGGCCATGCGCTCCAGCGGCAGGCTGATTTGACGCGCCAGAAAATAGGCGAGAAGTGCTCCGAGGGCCAATGCCAATCCCCCGCCTACGGCGGTAACCAGACTCAGACGCGCGAAATTCTGCATGACGGTGGAAACATCCAGGGCAAGACGCACTACTCCCTGCATGCGTCCGTCCCGATCGTAGGAAGGTACCGCAGCATACAGCGTCTGCCTGCCCGTGGTTCGGCTCTGGCGCAGGTCATAACCCGGTATACCCTGAAGCGCCGCTTGTACCTCAAGCCTCTCCAAGTGGTTTTCCAGGGTTTCAGAACCCCTTTCAGTCTCCCCCACCACCGTTCCGTCGGGCATGATGAGGGTGGTACGTGTATTGGCCGAAGAACCAACACCCTGGGCCAGGACGTCCAGGTTGGATCCGTCAAAATACTCTCGAACTACTAGCTCGGCCAGATAAACCTGACGAAGCAGGCTTATTCGGGCATCCTCCAGATAGTAGTCCCGTGTCTCACTGATGAGCCAGAATCCCATAGTGCCCAAAGCAGTGGCCAATACCAGCAGGACCAGCGCCAGCAGGCGAAAGCGAAGGCTGTCGCGCTTTCTCATCACCTTGCCTCCACAACCAGTTTGTAGCCCACTCCCCGTACAGTGTGGATGGCGAGCGGGCTTCCGGGAACAGCCGCGAGCCTTTTCCTCAACCAGTTGACGTGCACATCGACTGTTCTGGTGCCACCACCAAAATCGGTGTCCCAGACACGGGTGAGAAGCTCATCTCGCGTAAAAACCCTGCCTGGATTGCGCACAAAGACCAGCAAAAGCTCAAACAACTTCGGCGTAAGCCCCAAATCGAGGCCCTGGAATTCTGCCGTGTACCTGTGTGGGGACAGGGTAAGACCTGCCAACGAGACTGCGTCAGTAGGTCCAGCAGCATCATGCTCAGACCGGCGCAACAGAGCCTTGATGCGGGCCAAGAGGATATTCATGCTGAAGGGCTTACTTACATAGTCGTCAGCCCCAACCTCCAGGCCTACCACCGTGTCCAGTTCGCTGGCCTTGGCCGTAACCATGATAATCGGCACGCTGCTTGAGCTACGCAGCTGCCGGCACACTTCTACCCCGTCAATCTCAGGGAGCATGCGATCCAGCAAGACAAGATCCGGTTGCTCTGCCTTTGCCAACCGCAGAGCCTCGGTTCCGTTGGCCGCACCTACCACAGCATAACCTTCACGCTTAAGAGCGAACGCCAATGCAGAACGGATATTGTCTTCATCGTCTACAACTAGGATCTTCTTCATTATTATCCCCCCGTATTCCCATACCTCCCATAATTCTTCGAACCAGCGTCAACTCCTCCACAGGGTAAAAAAAGAGTCCTGCTCTCTTGACATTGTTACCCCGTGAGGGTATCATTCATGATGAGATTGAGAATGACTATCATTCTCATATACGCAAAGGAGAAGAGAATGCTAAAAAGAACTATGCTGCTACTCGTCGTTACGGCAATCGTCCTTACCGCACTAATTGGCTGTACACCGCGCCAGACCAATACGGGCAAAGGTGAAGTGGTTGTCTATTCGGCTCGCAATGAGTCCTTCGTCTTGCCTCTGCTCAATTCCTTCGAACAACAGACCGGAATCAAAGTCCGCCTGTTGACAGGGAACGAAACTCTGGTGAACAAGATCCTCGAAGAACGCAACAACGTTCAAGCCGATGTATTTCTGAGCAACGACGCTGGCGCGTTGGAATACCTGCGCCTGGCGGAAGCGCTATCCTCTAACCAGTCTCCGGCGCTGAAAATAATCGACGAGACCTACAGAGCAGATGACGGCTCCTGGGTTGGTCTTTCTGCGCGAACGCGGGTTCTCATCTATAACAAAGACTTGATTAGCGAAGAAGAGATGCCAAAGACTCTTTGGGAGCTTACTGATCCAAAGTGGTCGGGACAGTTCATGATTACCCGTGGCGGAAACGGCTCGATGGTCGCCCATGTGGCCGCGCTGCGGGCTGTATGGGGTGACGACAAGACCACAGAGTGGATTGGGGCTGTGAGGAAAAACGCGGGCGCGGTAGTCAACGGACATGGCGATATCCGTCGCTCTGTGGGTGCGGGCGAATACGCTTTCGGCCTGGTCAACAATTACTACTTCCATCAGCAGCTATCAGAGCCCACGAATAACAATGTGGGAGCCATCTACCCAGACCAGGGCGAGCAGGGAATAGGTGCTTTTGTAAACGCGGCCGGAGTTGGACTCCTCAACGGCGGTCCCAACCGAAGTAACGCAGTGGCGCTTATTGACTTTCTTTTGCAGCCAGACCAGCAGAGGGCTTTCGCTTACACAAGCATGGAGGTGCCGCTGAACCCATCGGTAGAAAGCAACCCCATCGCCCGGCCCATAAGTGAATACACCACCATGGCAGTCCGATTGCAGGACATCGGTGCCATGTGGGCCGACGCCAAAGCCCTCATAGAGAGAGGCGGCCTCGATCTTGACCTCGGACAATAAGGCAGCGATCACCCCTGCGACCACAAGACATAACCCCTGGGTAAGGCTCTGGTGCGGCAAGCCCCCGAGCCTTTTTCTCCTTGGCATAGCAACTGCAGTTACCGCAGTCATGGCTATCCCCATCATCTATGTGCTCATTCAGGGCGTCCAGGCTGATCCGGCACGATGGCGTCTTTTGCTTGATCAGCGCATTCCTGCCCTCCTGCAACGTTCTTTGGGCCTGGCTGTAACCGTGACCAGCCTGGCGCTCCTAGTAGGTGCTCCCCTGGCCTGGCTTGTCACTAGAACTGATCTGCCCGGCAGAGATGTCTGGCATTGGCTTCTGGCTCTTCCCATGGTTATCCCCCCCTACGTAGGGGCCATGACATACATCATCGTTTTTGGACCCCGGGGACTCATGTGGCGGAGCTTCGGCAGTACCTTCTTAGACGTCTACTCCTTCACCGGGGTCTCGTTGGTGCTGGCAAGCTTCACCTTTCCTTACGTCTTTCTTCTCGCCTCATCCTCACTGCGGAGAATGAACCGAAATTATGAGGAAGCGGCAGCCGTTGCCGGCCTTTCTCCGGCCCAGGCACTCCTCAGAGTAACCCTACCCCTGTTGCGACCCGCTCTGGGCGCAGGGGCGCTCCTGGTTGCGCTTTATGTGTTGGCTGATTTTGGCGCCGTAAACATGCTCCGCTATTCCACCTTTACAACCGCTATCTTCTACCAGATCGGAAGCTTTGATCAATCGTCTGCAGCTATTCTCAGTGTAGTGCTTGTTTCTCTCACTGTACTGTTGCTGTATCTGGAGAACAGAGCCAAGGCCGGAGTTCGGTATTCCAGCGTAAGGGGCACATGGCATTGCCGCCAACCCGTTCGTCTGGGCAAGCTCAAACCATTAGCTATGGCCTTTGTGACGACTGTATTTCTCTTCACCGCCGTGCTACCGCTGGCAGTTCTCATCTTCTGGTCCGTTACCGGCATTGCCAACGGGGCACTTGACCAGAGATTCTTTGGCTTTGCACTGAACAGCTTTGTGACAGCTGGCGCCGCCGCCTTAATCGCCGGCATACTGGCACTTCCAGTTGTCTATCTGCGCCGACGCCATCCCGGCGCCGTCAGTGCATTTCTCAACAGGTTATCCTATACGGGATATTCGTTGCCGGGGGTCATAGTGGCTCTGGGGATGATCTTTCTCTTCAACAACTACGTGCGCTTCCTCTATGGGACAGCCTTTATGCTCATACTGGCATATGTGGTCAGGTTCATGCCCCAAAGCCTGCAGGCGACAGAGACGGCTCTCAGTCAGGTTCCCCCCCAACTGGAAGAGGCGGCGCAGAGCTTGGGATTTAGCCCCGGGAGAGTGCTAAGGCGAGTAACTGCACCCCTGGCAGTGCCAGGCGTTATGGCCGGTGTTTCCTTCGTCTTTGTCAGCGCACTTAAAGAACTCCCTGCCACTCTGCTGCTGCGACCGGCTGGTATGGATACTCTGGCGGTGCGCATCTGGATAGAGGCCAGCGAGGCTTTCTATCATAGCGCTGCGCCGGCCGCTCTGCTCATTGTTCTATTATCAATACTGCCCCTGAAGTGGATGCTGAGTAAATATTAGGAGTTGAAACAGACGATGTATGCAATAGAGCTCAAAGACGTGGTCAAGGACTACACACAGTGTGGACAGCCAGCCGTCGACAAGTTGAGCCTGCGGGTTTCCCATGGCGAAATCGTCACCCTGCTTGGGCCCAGCGGATGCGGCAAAACAACGACGCTGCGTCTGATAGCCGGATTTGAACGGGCAGACAGTGGGTCAATTTACCTGGCGGGCTCTGCAGTCAGTGACGGCAGGAGATTCGTCCCTCCCGAACGCAGGGGCATCGGCATGGTGTTTCAGGACTACGCCCTGTTTCCGCATCTCACCGTGGCGCAAAACGTTGGATTCGGCTGCAAAGCAGCAGAGCGGGCAACACGCACCAGGGAAATGCTGGCATTGGTCGGCCTGCCGGATTTTGGCGACCGATACCCGCACCAGTTGTCCGGCGGCCAGCAACAACGGGTTGCCTTGGCCAGAGCCCTGGCTCCGCGGCCAGTGGTTGTTCTCCTGGATGAACCCTTCAGCAACCTGGATGCGGACTTGCGCGGGCAGATGCGCTCGGAAGTCAAGCGGATTCTCAACCAGGCGGGGGCTACTGCTGTGCTGGTCACCCATGATCAAAAGGACGCCCTGGCAATTTCCGACCGTATTGTCGTTATGTGCGGAGGAACTTTGCAGCAGGAAGGAACGCCCCGGGAGATATACCAGTTCCCCGAGAACCGTTTCGTAGCCTCATTCGTGGGTGAGTCCAACATTCTGTGCGGCAAGGTAGGAGATAGCGGCAATACAGTGCAGACCCTGCTGGGCGAAGTGCCCTGCAGCCACACCCACGACAAGCCGCCCGGCAGTCAGGTCTGTGTGTCCATACGTCCGGAGAGCCTGGAACTGGACCCGCACGGGCAAGTAGCAGGCGTGGTTAAGGAGTATCATTACAGCGGGCAGTCCATTGATGCGCGCATAGAGACGTTGGGTGAGTTCCCGCAGGAACTGACAGTGCACATTCATCCAGAGCATAGCGCACAGATTGGCGACACGCTACGCTTTCGGATTCTGCCGGAATTCGTAGCGGTCATCAGGGCGGAGGAGACTATAAAAACGATAGCCTGATGAAGACGGATTGGCCTGAAGGAACGCTGCTAGGCCGTGCACAATCTGATGCTGTGTGCCGCCATGATACATCTGCGAACTATCGGTATTATCAGGAACAATCAGGCTACAGCATACACATTCTCCGTCGCCAGCCGAGATAACAAGAACGACACTCGCGGCCTTTGGCCGCGAGTGTCGCTCTTTGCTACTTCTATTCGTGAGTTCGTGAAATGACCGGCTTCAAGGTCTGCGCTATGACAAGTGCCAGCAAACCTCCACCAACAGCGGTAATCAATTGCATAATGCCAAATACCGCCAGAGCTGCCGGCGGCAGCTGCCTGCCGATCCAGCTTAGCAGCACATTGACTGTGAGAACGAACACGCCGTACTTGGCGATACTGCCCATCGCCATGCCCACAAAATCCCCTTGGCGCCTAAAGGCCCAATAACCCAAAGCTAACGCCGCGTTGGCCGCCATAATGAAGGGCGCCATAAACACCAGCCCCATAATGCCGGTAACCACAGCTATCCAGGGCGTAATAAGCCCGATAGACAGAGCAGCCAGAGGATGTACAAGCATAGCCGCAGTAAACAGCAGGGCATTGATCACCACTCCGGTTATCTGAGGCGGCAACCGTAGCGCCTGTACGGCCAAAGCGATGCCGAGAATCAGGGCTGTGCGGGTGAGAAAGCGTATGTTGCCACCCATCATTTAGAACCGCCTTTCACGCCTGCTGGACTGTTCGACCGCGCCTCGCAACAGTTCGAGGCTGTCTACCGCCTTGCCCGTGCCAATAGCTACACAGGACACGGGATCGTCGGCCAGGTTACAGGGGACCTTGGTTATTTCGGAGAGCAGTTTGTCTAGCCCGTCCAGCATGGAGCCTCCGCCCGTCATAATAATGCCTTTATCCACTATGTCGGATGAGAGCTCGGGCGGGCACTTCTCCAGAACCGCCCGCACCAGCGCGATAATGCTGTTGGTGGGTTCAGAAAACGCCTCCAGGCAGTCACGGGACGTCACGGTGACCGTCATAGGAAGCCCCGCAACTAGATCCCTGCCCCGCACATCCATAGACTCGTCCCTGCTGTCAGGGTGTACCGTGCCTACGCCAATCTTTATCTCCTCGGCAGTCCGCTCCCCTATGAGTATATTGAATTTGCGCTTAACATAGCGCACTATGGCTTCATCAAACTTGTCGCCGCCAACTCGTACCGAATCGCTCACCACGATGCCACCCAAAGACATAACCGCCACGTCAGTGGTCCCACCGCCTATGTCCAGCACCATGCATCCCGTGGGCTGGCTAATGTCGATACCGGCGCCGAGGGCCGCAGCAACTGGTTCCTCGATGAGATATACATCCTTGGCTCCCGCGTTGCGGGCCGCATCTTCAACTGCGCGCTTTTCCACCGTGGTGATTCCTGAGGGTACACAAATAGTCACCCGCGGCTTCAGCAGAGGGCTACTGCCGCAAACCTTGCCGATGAAGTGTTTTAGCATCTTTTCCGTTATGTCGAAATCAGCGATGACACCTTCACGCAACGGGCGGATGGCCACTATGTTGCCTGGAGTCCGACCTATCATGCGGCGGGCTTCCTCACCAATGGCCAGGACCTTGTTTGTGTTTCGATCTATCGCTACAACCGAAGGCTCATTGAGAACTACACCCTTGCCCCGTACATAGACCAAAATAGTCGCGGTGCCCAGGTCGATCCCGATATCCTTGCCCCTAAACATTTGCCGACTCCTCCTCTATATGCACCCTTGCCTTGGTATAAACCGGCAGGGGGATGGTTCCACTTGGGAAGATTCTACACCCACAGTCAATATCCTGCCGCAGCTTGAGCATCTCCTAAGTCAGGGTAGCCCAAAGTGCTGTGTCTGTCAACGAAAAACCGCGCAGAGATTGTCCCTGATTGACACAAAGCCATTTCAGCCGCATCCGGACTCCTCCCCGGCAGGGTTTTGGGACGTTGGTGGGGAAAGTAACTTCAGCATGAGAGGAGATGGTCAAACTGAACGAAGTCATAAACACAATCATGAGCCACGCGTCCATTCGTCAATTCGAAGACAGAGACGTATCAGACGAACTAATCAGCCAGATCGCCCGGGCAGGACAGCAGGCAGCTTTTACCGGTCAAATGTATACCTGCATTTACACCAGAGATGCAGAGAAGCGCCAACGCCTTTCCAAGTTGTTTGGGCCTTTGCCTACGCGCGGTCCCATCTTTATGCTTTTCTGCGTGGACTACCGCAAGCTCGAGAAATTCATCGCCTCAAAGGGTCGAGAAAACAAGGCGAATGACCTGATGATGCTGTTTCTTGGAATACAGGACGCAGCCTATTTCGCGCAGAACATGGTACTGGCCGCAGAAAGCCTGGGTCTTGGCGCTGTCATGCTGGGCGCTGCTCCCAATTTGTCCGAGGAACTGAGCGACATCTTCGCGCTTCCTGACCGCGTTTTCCCGGTGGTAGGCCTTGTACTGGGGTGGCCGGCAGAGAAGCCCTCGCCAAGACCCCGCATCCCCACTAAGTTCGTGCTGGCCAAAGACCAGTACCACGACCTCAGTGACGCAGACGTGGCGGAAGCCATGGAGGTGATGGACGCCGGACTTATCAGGGAAGGCTACTACGCCAGGATGAATGCCAGGATACCTCTTCCTGAGGCTGAGGCGGGTGAGGATAAGGTGGATTACGACAAGTATGGCTGGAGTGAGCACATGTCCCGCAAGTACGCGAGGCGTCCCGGGAACACCAAACTCTACGAAGATATGCGCAAGAAGGGTATCAACATTTGAGTGGAGAAACATCCTTCTCCACAAGGGAGTAATGTAACTATGCCGTCCCCGCGAAAATGGGATCTCAATAAGTCGGAGACAATCTTCAAGAACTCCTTTCTGCGACTCAATCGCGAGCGATGTTCTCATCCCGAGTTGGGCAGCCACAATTTCTATGTCCTGGGCCTGCGGGACTGGGTCAATATCACCCCAATCACCCGGGAGGGCAAAGTACTTCTGGTGCGTCAGTACCGGCGGGGTACTGACGAGATAACCGTAGAAATACCTTCCGGCAGCATGGACGAAGGGGAGCAGGCTCCTCTGCCTGCAGCCTGTCGTGAACTGCGGGAAGAAACTGGGTACATCGCCGGGGAAATGATACCCCTGTGTCGAGTCGCAGTTAATCCTGCTATTCAGGACAACTACTGCCACATGTACCTGGCCACCGGCTGCACCTACGAAGGGGAGCTACAGCCCGACGCTACGGAGGAAATTGAAGTGCTGCAACTGTCCCTTGAAGAGGTCGACACTATGTTGTCTAGTGGGCAGATCACCCACTCCCTGGGGGTGCTCGGGCTTACCCTGGCCCTTCAGGCGATAAGGACCAGCAGAGGCTAAGCCGCGCTACCTTAATTGGGGTCAGGCCTTAATATAAGGAGACCCTACTTCACCAACTCTCACAAGTTTACGCTGCCCTCCTATTCTTAGCGCAGTCAGAAGCCGCCAGCCACGTGCGGCCCAAGCCGGGTTCTGCGGGTGCTTCAAAGGCGGTGCGTTGCCTCTTTGTCCGTTTCCCACGAGGCAGGGTCAGGGTAGTTCAGCGTCCCGTGATGTCAGGAGAACATATCTCCTTAAATCGTGGCCTGACCCCAATTAAGCAAGAACTCCGCCATTTGCGGAGTTCTTGCTTATTATTGTCTGAGCCCGCTATGCACGCCAGATTTCTGCGCCCACGGCATTAAGTTTAGTGACAATGTCGTCATAGCCCCGTTCCACATGATGAACGCCATGCACCTCGGTAACGCCTTCTGCGGCCAATGCCGCCAGAATCAGCGCGGCTCCAGCGCGTAAATCCGAGGCTTCCACTGGAACCCCAGAGTAAGTACGGGTCCCCTGGACAAGGGCGCTACGCCCATCTATTCTGATGTCTGCCCCCATCCTTCTTAACTCCGGCACGTGCATAAAACGGTTTTCGAAGACGGTTTCAGTCACCATGCAGTTGCCTTCTGAGAGAGCCAGCAGAGCCATCATCTGTGGCTGCATATCGGTGGGAAAACCGGGATAGGGCAGCGTTTTCAGGTCTACCGCAGCGGGGCGACCATTTCCCTGCACCACCAGGCAGTCGTCTTCCCAGGTGATGGTGACTCCCAGCTCCCTGAGCTTCGCGGTTACGCTCACCACATGTTCCGGTATTACGTTCTCCAGAACTAGCCTGCCGCCGGTGATAGCCGCAGCGACCATAAATGTCCCTGCCTCGATGCGGTCCGGTATAACACGGTACTCCGAACCAATGAAAGTCCTTGTGCCGTGCACAGTGATAGTGTCAGTTCCTGCCCCGTCTACTCTGCCGCCCATGCTGTTGATGAAGCAGGCCAGATCGACTATTTCGGGCTCCTCCGCGGCGTTCTGTATCTTAGTCTCACCTTCGGCGAAACAGGCAGCCATCATAATGTTTTCGGTGGCGCCTACGCTGGGGTAATCCAGATAGATAGTACTGCCCATCAGTCTCTCTGCAATGGCTTCGACGTAACCCTTGCCGACGACAACTTCTGCGCCCAGTAACTGAAAGCCCTTGAGGTGCAGGTCAAGCGGCCGCGTCCCAATGGCACACCCGCCGGGGAGGGGAACTCGAGCCCGCCCGGTGCGTCCCAGCAACGGGCCCATCACCAAGACACTGGCGCGCATCTTGCTCACAAGGTTGTACGGGGCATCGTTGCCGCTGATTCTCCGGGCATCTATGGTCATGTTTTCCCCTTCATGGTGTACAGAAGCACCCAGGCTGATCAACACGTCTCGCATGACAGAAACGTCCATAAGCTCCGGTACGGAAGTCAGCCGAACCTCACCTTCGGACGCCATTAAACTGGCTGCCAATATAGGCAACACCGCATTTTTTGCTCCACTTATTTTAACTCTGCCGGCTAGCTTATTGCCGCCTTTTACAAGTATTCGATCCATACGTCAGGTACCTCCATGCCATAGTTACCAGTCTATTATACAACATAAGCCGCAAAACTCTTAGTTTATAGATAACTAACAACAGTCTTGCTCGCTGTGGCAGGATTTGGCACACTAGATGCCGAATGCTTTCCCAAAGCAGCAATACCAACTTCCGGATTACTGTCTGCAGATTGGAGAGGAAGCGCCTTGTACATAGCCGACATGAACATGGACGAGTTTGCCAAGTGCCTGAAGCGTCTGGATACTGCCATAATTCCCATAGGTATGACAGAAGCGCACGGGCATCACTGCCCTTTAGGCACAGACATGATCATACCCCGCCACATTCTCCGGCTGATTAACGAGAGGATCGGCCACAAAGTGCTGATCGCCCCGGAAATTCCCTATGGTCATTCCTGGACTCTGGGCATATACCCCGGAACCATAGATATTCCCGCAGAGGTTTTTGGTGAATATGTCTACCATGTGGGCAAGGGCCTTGCCAAATGGGGTGTGCGCAAGGTAATCCTCTTCAACGGCCATGGAGGCAACATACCCACCCTTTCCATCGTGATGGAACGATTAGCCGATATCGGCCTAGCCACCATACTGATAAACTGGTGGAAGGACTACGCCGAGGAAATCAGATCTATTTGCGAAGGCCAGGGCCATGCCGGCGAGGATGAGACGTCTGCCGTACTGGCTATAGACTCGAAACTGGTTGACATGTCCCGGGCCAGGACCAACTGGCAGCGAGCCATAGGCGATATGCGTTACCCTGCCATGGGAAAGGATACCATGACTCACGCCATGACGGGCGACGCAACCAGAGCTAGCGGGGACAAAGGCCACACCATATACCGCCTCATTACGCCAAAGATCATCGAACTCATCGACAAGTTCCAGGCCGGCGACTGGATTATCTGAGCCTTAAGACATAAGAGCCCAGAAGCTTAAGCTTCTGGGCTCTTATGTCTGTGTAACTACTGGTCTTTGCCCGAGGCCTCAAGCCTTGCCAGGGCCTTCCTCAGAGCTATTTCACTGCGCTGCACGTCGATATGAAGCTTGTCCTGTTCGGCCAGGCGCTTGAGAGCCCGGTCCTTGGCAAGGCGAGCTCTATCGATGTCAATCTCGGTACCCAGCTCCGCGGTTTCAGCCAGGATTGTCACTGAGCTGTCGGCGCTGACTTCCATAAAGCCCCCACCTACTGCAATCCGGGTTTCCCCTCCGCCACCTTTGACACGCACAACACCCGGTGCCAGCACCGTAATGAGTGGAATGTGGCGGGGCAAGATGCCGATATCACCATCCAGCGCTCGAGCAATTACCATTTCGGCATCACGGCTGACCACGACGCGCTCCGGGGTAACGACTTGAACGTGCATTGTGCTCATTATACTTCGCCGCTTTCCAGGAGGATCTTGCGACCCTTTTCCACAGCCATTTCAATGGTGCCAACCATAAAGAACGCATCCTCGGGCAAGTCATCGTGCTTGCCGTCGAGAATCTCGCGGAAACCGCGCACCGTCTCGCTCACCGGAACGTATTGGCCGGAGAGGCCGGTGAACACTTCTGCCACAAACATCGGCTGGCTCAGGAAACGCTGGATCTTGCGCGCCCGGGCAACGACCAGCTTGTCGTCTTCACCCAGCTCGTCCATACCCAGGATGGCAATGACATCCTGCAGTTCTTTGTAGCGCTGCAGTACTGCTTGCACTCCACGGGCCACATCGTAGTGATCCTGCCCCAGTATACGGGGATCGAGAATGCGAGAGGTTGACTCCAATGGATCTACTGCGGGGAACAGGCCGAGCTCAGCTATGTTACGCGCCAAAACGGTTGTGGCGTCAAGATGCGCGAAGGTTGTAGCCGGAGCTGGATCGGTCAGGTCATCGGCAGGGACGTAAATGGCCTGAACCGAGGTGATACTGCCCTTCTTGGTCGAAGTGATGCGTTCCTGCAATGTACCTACGTCTGTGGCCAGGGTAGGCTGGTACCCAACCGCAGAAGGCATACGCCCGAGCAGCGTGGAAACCTCAGATCCGGCCTGTACAAAGCGGAAGATGTTGTCGATGAAGAGAAGAACATCGCGCCCCTCTTCGTCCCTGAAGTATTCGGCCTGGGTAAGGCCGGAGAGACCAACTCTCATACGGGCTCCCGGCGGCTCGTTCA
>DDWC01000091.1 GCA_002345475.1 Firmicutes bacterium UBA2296 | reverse complement strand
GCGCTCATAGTGGTGTCCACTGTTGCCGTCCACGGATCCCGCTTCCTGCATTAAGTCCACGACACATCGCTTTATGGCTTTGCTCAGATTGTCTCCCTGATACTAAGCGGCGAGTTTCTGTATTGCCAATCTATTCCGGGTGTCCATCAGGACCCGTGTGGCGACGAACAGCTGAACCGTTGATACGCAGCATATGATTCATAAAACAAGTACAGTACTAGTAGAACCGTTACCAAACAACTTGCAACAAGTCGTGATCCAGCGGGTATTGGCGGGATGGCAAGAATGAGGTAACATAGACCACTGGCGATAAGGAAAGGCAGCCTAGCCTTACTATGAGTATAGTTCCACACTTCTTCTGACTGCAGAGTCCACCGATTACGTATACCCAACACCCAATTAGGCTTCACCTTATGAATGAACAGGCCACACAAAATATACAACGGTATGAAGAATGCTACGAATGATTTACTCGGATCCCATTCCACAATGCTGGAACTGGTAGCATCAGGGAATACATACATCGCCCTTAGCAGCAGGAGCAAGAACTGTCCGTACACAAAAAGAAGGACTACAGTATAAAAGGCAGAATATCCGTTACTACCCACAGATCTTCCTCTCTTAATTGACCTTATGGCTAGTGATATCAGCGCCGAGAAAATAAGTCCAAGTAGTAGCATGTTTCCTCTATTCCACCATCGGGTAATATTCCCCCACATGTCCATATGCATTGGTACGCGTTCAGGCATAAAAGACAACAACAACAAGACATAGACAATAGGTGTAAGGGAAAAGAACAGCAAAACGCGACTTTCCGCATCAAAATGTCTTTTCTTGGCACTCTCCACCACCTAATTCAGCCCCCCCCCCCCCTTAATTGCAGATTATAGAATAGACCCGGCTACTAACACACCGTAGTCGCCACACTTGCCTGCGCGACAGATAGTCTCCACACAAAGGTCCTGGATCAAACGTTTCAACTCAACAAAGTCCCCTTTAGCCAATAATACCTGCCTTGCTTTCCTTGCAGTAGTTGAGTCATATTCTCGTACATCTTCTATCTGCCGACCTTAAGCAAATGCCCTCTACGAGGGCTACGTCCGTTCATATATATCGGAATACCCACCCATGCTCCATCTTGATGCTTTGTCATTGCATGAATGTGAATGTGTGGCTCAGTTGTTTGACCGCTATTACCTACTTTACCTAAAACGTCTCCCTGGCGCACTCGCTGTCCTGCATCAACAAGGATCGAATCTTGCTGTAGGTGTGCAATGACGATATGTACCCCTTCTGAAGTCTTAAGTACAATACAATTTCCTGCTGGATTTTGGGTATCCCTTACCCCCACATCCATGTCCGGCAGTCCACCTACTGTGGAAACAACTACCCCGTCTATAGGGGCAATGACTGCTGAACCCCATGATGGGTATGCACTAGGTGTGGCACCTTTCGCTTGCGCAGTCCAGTTGCTAGTGGGTAAACGTGTAAGATCAAGCCCAAATTGCTGCTCTATGACAGAACGGTGATGGTTGATAATGTTAAGAGGCCCTCCATGGGCAACATACCAAGTACCGTCGCTGACTGGGAGTGCCAGAGCTACGCCTGAAGGGATTGGCCACGAAACTATTGCGATACCCACAAGAAGGAGGCCCACCCCCAGCAAAGCAAACCCCCAAGTGACAGGGCGCAAAGGTATCAACTGTGTTAGAGAAGAAATACCTCGAAGAGCAGCATAGCTACTTAACAGCCCTGCAAGACCGATAACAAGAACAGTTATAACCCTTATCATCAAACCAGTTCGCCACCATGGGTAGGCCACATTGGAGACCAAACAGACCCCTAACAGATATAAGGCCTGCGCTGCAAGCGATGGGCGGTTTGATGGTGAACGGCGCATCACAACCTGTACTGCCCCAGCAAGGAAGAAAGCAGCAACTCCTAGCGGAACTGCCATAGCAATGAATGACCTCATTACGACCACCCCCTGTTCAACTGGTGATCCTAGACCCGAGTCCATCGTTTAAATAATGCATTCCTAGTCACAATTGTCTGGAGAAATTCTGCGCACAGTTTCAGACAATGTTGACTCCCTGTGTGTAAGGAGCTCCGGCTAATAATATGAGCGGGATTGAAAGACGACACGGCAAACGGAATGAGGCTTATGGAGTCCTGCCTAGTTATAGAGTGGGAGTCAGCCGTTGGGCTGTCTGTTTATGACCACCTGATACTTCTCGTACGACTTGCATAACAGGTACGCGAATAGAATGAGCGTCACTGAAAAGCTCAGGACCAGCCTGACAAGTTCAGGGATCGGAGGAATGGCGAGGATTAGATAATTGCAGCCGCCTACTATAAGGAATGGAAGCCTGGATAACCGGTGGGTGTAGACCCACACCTCTTCAGACTTTAGTGTCCAACTAGTTCTCAAGCCAACTAACCAGTTAGGTTTTGCCTTGTGAATAACCATGCCACACAGAGTAAATATTGGCACAAGTGTCCCCACTGCTCTCTTACCCAGATCCCACTCAAGAGCGTAGATATTCGTGGCGCCAGGCGTCACGTACATTATACCTAGCAGCATCAGTGCCCAATGGAGATATAGGAATAGCATTGCGGCACTGCTTATGATTGAGACTACGCCCCCAAATTTCTTGCCCGCAAACCAGGCAACCAGGGTTAGATATGAGAAAAGAAAACCTACGAACAGCCACCCGCCTCTAGACCCTCCCCATCTGTTTATGTTGCCCAGCAAATCCATATGTCCTGGGACTTGCGCGGGCATGAAATAGAGTAGAGACAAAACGAAAATTGTCGGCGCAAGGACAAAATACAGGTCAACAGAGTGTTGGCTAAAAAACTTCTTCATAACGTCCTCACCCCCTCCCCGTTGGCTTAGATTGGAAAGCACTGTAAACATGATAAACGTATTCGCCGTATTAATGTTTTTTCCTTCACCTCTATTCAGATTGCTTGGGAAACAGACCTGTAATACCGGCAGACAACATGACAGCACCCACAAGAATTCCGTAGCCATTCTTGTGGGTGCTTTTTTGTGCTTTAACCTTCAATCTCCGTGCCGTCTTTAAAGCTGAACATCAGCCTGCCATCTGGCATCACCCTTACCGTCTCGACCGCCACTGTCCACAGCTTCTCGTCGAATTCCTCCAAAACCAGCGGGCGCCTCTCTATCCCCTGGATAAAACCCTCAAGCACCAGGAACTTAGTCTGTCGCTCACGCCTCAGCCCCTCAAGCTCGGCAACCCGCTCCGTGGCCTTGCGGTGCCGCTCCAGATAGCTGTTGTTTCGTTCATTGAACTCATCCTGGTTGACCACTGAGCGGGCACTCTCGTAGATTGCCTTCCTGGCCAGTTCGGCGACCACCTCAATTTCCTGCCCCAGTTCCACAAGCTCAGCATCAATCTCCGAGCAGTCGCAAAGCAAGCTCTGAGCGAGTCGGCAGTTAGCGAGCAACTCCTCTCGGTCGCTCATCAGCGTGTTAAACGCATTGAGGAATCGCTGCTTCAACTCATCCTCTGACTTTCCTGTATCGCCCTTGTTACGCAAGGGATGGGTTATCTTCTGGTTACTTTCTTAAGCACTAATGCAATTCCAATAACGAGTAATATGAAACTCACATAATAGAAAGGAGTGTGTGTAAAGCGTAACCTAGCCCTGCCGAACTGCCCGTAAAGGATTGCAAAAGTCGAGTAAGCAATAAGAAGCCACCCTATATACTTCTTAATATTAGCTATACCTCCCTCCACCTTGCCTCTTATTTTTTTGGGACGGCCCGCTACTCCCGGCGGGGTACAACTGAGGTCGTTCACTCCTACTACTTTCTAGTAGGCGGAGGAAGTATAGCTTGTGGGTCGTTGTTGATGGTCATACCCGGGTTGTTCGCAGCGGTGTTTGCAGAGGTACTTACGGCTCATTAGGTCGCAAAGCGTGAATTACCGGGTTGCTAAGCTATGCAGAGTACTAGCAGTCAGCAAGAGCAGCTTCTACGCATGGATGAGTCGCCCAAAGAGCAAGCGTGAGCAGGCAACGAGAAGAAATTTCGAGGGAAATATACGTCTTCCGACTTCGGCGGATCCCATCGATCAACAATGGCGTCCTTCTCACAACTGACAGTCACTAGCCTATCTCTAACCAGACATATGGGCTGGTAGAGCAGCACCAGTGCCAACAGCAGAGTTGCCGTAATTCTCCTGAACACACTTCACACCTCTTATCCATTATCTTCCTACTTGTTCCCTCTAATTATAACTGATGGATTGGCGTGTCACAAGGACATTATAATAGCACGATGCTACTGGGGACGCCCCTTATACAAGTCGCAGGCAGCTTTCATCAGCTCAAGGGCCTCCTCGGGTCGGCTCTGCTGCTCTATCAATTCAGCACCAAAACTCAGTACATCGGCAGCGTCCCTGTAGCGGGCAAGCATGATGGAATGATTGTCTGCTGTGAACCCTTAGTAACCGCTCCAATCTTAAACTGAAACAGTAGCCTGCCGTCTGACATTATCTTTACCCTATCAACCGCCACTGCCCATAGCCTCTCGTCGAACTCCTCCAGAACCAGAGAGCGCGTCTCTATCCCCTGGATAAACCCTCCGCGCATTAGGATCTTACTCTGGTGTTCACGTCCCAGCCTCTCGATCTTGGCGACCCGCTCCGTGGCTTTGTGGTGCCTTTCCAGATAACTGCTGTTTCGTTCATTGCACTCATCCCGGCTCACTACTACGAACGCATTGTATTCTGTCGTGCTCTGTCCCCTTCTCCTTTCGTACTCATGCCATCCCTCGAGGTTTTTACCTAGTCTTGACCGCATACACAGCGGCTGCCACCAGCCGTTCTCATGTTCTTTTCTTAGCCACCCGAGCATGCTCCGTTCGGGCAGATAGTCTATTCCGTGAGGCAACCCTACGCAGCGAGTTGACTTCATTAATTATTGATTTGCCATATACTCTTCGGCTCTCTCTCCACAGCTTCATGACGATATCTGTAAGTCTCCGTCTTGTCTCGCGGTCAATGCCCAGATAGTAGCCCTTCATTGTGCTTATCGTGGCCGGGCCGTCCATCAACATGTCATCAAAGGCATCAGCACCTGTTGCCCTCATCATGCCAAAAAGCGCATCCACGAACTGCTTCCTTTCGTCCATTGATAGGCTATCAAGCCACCCTTCTAGGATGCTGTCCAGGTTACGACTATGCATGCTCAGCTTCCCAGCACGCACAAAACGGGTTCCAACAACCTCCCACATGAAGGCGTCGTGCTGCCAGATACCGAGTCCTTTGCTATCTACAATTACGGGACTCTCCCCGCACTCCAACAGCATCCCAACAAGAGCAGCTTTGGGAACTAGGGTGTGCATTCGGCTTGCCATGTCTTGATAACCTGTACTCTGGATGACGTTCATGTGGAATCCTGGCCCATCATTATTATAGACATTCATGATTCTTGCCCTGATCTTACTATCAGAATGTGTTGCGGCATAGACAGCGATGTTTCCGCCCTTGGAGTGACCGCCTAAGTGCAACCTCCCCTTGAGGTCAGCTGCAGTGTCATTTACATAAATCACAGCCTGCCTATGCGCTGGCACTTCTTCCTCAAAGCTCATCCGTAGGTTCTCTTCCCACCCTGCAACACTATTACCTGTACCTCTAAAAGCGATGTAGTGTTCATCACCAGTGAGCGAGAAAGTAACAGCAGAGAACTGGCTTGCAGGCTGGCGATCATGCGAACTGACGTATCCTAGCAGTTCAACATCGCGATAACGAGTTGTCTTCGCGGCACACATCAGCAGTTCGGCAACCTTTTCTGGGTAATAATAGCTTGCGTAGACCGACGGGGGTTCCTCGCTGGCAATGATTTGGCTTGCCAAATCGGACAGCGTCATCCCACTGCACATCTGTCCACGGGTAGCAACTCCGTCCAAGTTCAGATATGCGAGTTGAGACAGTATCAGATTATCGACTTCGTTGAAACAATCACACGAGAAGCTCATGTCTCCTCGCCACTTCAGATAATCAATTATGTTCGCCATATCAGTTCCTCTCTTGAGCCGATGTGCAAATCCGCTTCGTAGTTTTGCATTTTCGCTGCTTTTTTTTATCCGGAGCTCTTTTGGATACAAAAGCATTCAAGGTCATGTTTTGCAGCATTTGGGCCATGTTCCCAGCCGTCCAGTAGAGCCCGAGTCCGGCCGGGACACTAAAGGCCACCATCCCTGTTACCGCTGCTGCTATCAAACTCATCGTTCCTGGAGCGAATCCTTGAGTCGTGTCTTCCGTTGCCCCAGTGGTCTGTCTTAGAGGATATCTTACTGACACATAGGTTGTGACCACTGCTGCCAATGGTATCAATAATAGTAGCAGATTCTGCGTTCTCATCGGGGCTTCCATGAACTCCAGGTAGCGATATGTGGGGATGGCACCCAAGTTGACCCCAAAAAAATCCATGTTGATGAGATCTCCTGACCTAAGCAAGTCACCAGCTACGGCGACTCGGTCAGGGAACTTGCTGAAGTAACCTATAATGCTCAGATCTCTCATGTTTGCCACTCTGTTTGTGACTGGAATCATCTCATACAGTCGCAGGATATCATCCGGAGACTTGCCAACCATGTATTTCAGTGGCTGTGAGATCACATAATAAAGCGCGAAGAACATGGGCATCTGAATCAACATCGGGAAAAGACTCCCGGCCGGATTTACGTTATGTTCTTTGTACAGCTTCATGGTCTCAAGGCCAAGCTTCTCCTTGTCATGAGCATATGACTTCTGTATCTTCTTTAATCTGGGCTGGACTTCGCTTATTTTGGCTGAGGCATAGTACTGCTTCAGGGTCAGGGGCGTCAACAACAGCCTCAAGAATACTGTCAGCAATATAATGGCGACTCCATAATTCCCGAATGCCAGATGAGTGTAAATGAATCTCAGCATGTAACCAATTGGGAATGCAATAGCATCAAGCATTACTAAAGCCCCTCCCCCCTTACATCTTCTATCTACCAAATCGGCATATCACAAACCGACATGGGAGTTTCCTGCAACCCTAGATAAGGCGCTTCTGCCATGACGATTTAATCTCGCACATTTGGCTGGCACGTGACGGAAACCTCTCTGCTCTTTCCGTTCATCTCAGGCTGCGATCATTGATACTAGCGGACCCAGAACGAAACTGGGGCCATTGGCCTATAGCCCTCTTTCTCTTCCCATGAATGCAAGGCAGAGCAATCCCGGTCCTGTGTGTGCGCCAATCACGGGTCCTAGGTAGCTTATCAATACTTCCTTCACTCTCAACTCACCCATGACCAGGCTCTTCAGACGCTCAGCATCTTCAAGGCAGTCTCCGTGGGAGATAAGAATAGTCTGTTCTTCCGGGTTGACTATTCTGTCCTTGAGTTCCGTCATCAAACCACAGATTGCTTTCTGTCGGCCACGAACTTTCGTTGCTGAAGCGAGTCTGCCCCCTTTGTCAATAGTCAGAATGGGTTTAATGCTCAAAACCGCACCCAGAGACGCGCTTGTTGCCGACAGCCTGCCTCCTCTTCTTAGGTGCTCTAAGCTGTCAACCGTGAACCATGTGTTGATTCTTTGCTTGTTGGCTTCTATCCAAGCAACTATATCTTCCTTTGATCTGCCTTGCTCTAACATTTCACAAGCATAGCGAACCAGAAGACCTTGCCCAACCGTTGCGCTCTTCGTATCTAGAACTGAAATGTCAGCCCCAGGGTGATCCCGTAGTATCTCGTTTCGTGCCAAGACCGCGCCGCCGTATGACCCGCTCAATGCTGAAGAAAAGCCGACGTATATTATGGAGTGCCCTTCTGCTATGTATCTCCGGAAGTAATCCTCATACACGAAGGGGGTGACTTGGGCGGTCGTGGCCATCGCCCCCTTGCGCAACTCATCATAGAACTTCTGATAAGGAAGTGCTCGGCCACAATCGTCTGTGTATTCTTGTCCCTTGAGCGTAAAATGGAATGGGATTGTGGGCACCCTGTTCCGCCTCAGGTATTCTGATGCAAGGTCACAAGTCGAGTCCGTAATTATTATGGGTTTCATTGGTCTTGCCTCCTCAATATTGCTTTGGGACTAAGTCCGTTTACTGCAGTGAATGAGCCGGTGTCGTCACAACACAATCGCGAATTACTGTGACTCCACCTGCAGCAGAGACGGGTTCATAACGGTCTGGCCTACCTATAATCTAATCTGTGCGTTTGGGTCTCTGACTTGACGATTCAACCCATAGTCTCTCCGCCGCCACTGCCCAAGCGACAGACGCAGGCCTGCACTTCTCGCAGAGATGACCGACATCTTCAGGATGTAAGGTTTCAGTTGACCTTGCTCCTGAGGCAGTCACCATGTCTCGGAGCCTGTCTGGATTATCCAGCAGTGGACATGGTCTCAGCATGTTCCCATTGAAGGGCTGATTCTCTTTGTACTGCATGAACAAGGGATTTCTCAGTGCTGTAACCAGGGCTGTGTCGTGAATGTTGGAATCAGAGTAGTGTATGAATGCGCATGGTTCAAGGTCGCCATTTGCATTTATATGTAGATATCTCCGTCCGCCCCCGATGCATCCATCAGCATATTCGCCGTCGTTCCAGAAGTCCATCGTGAAGATCGCTTTGCTCTTTCGGAACCTGCGGACTTGTTGGTACATGAACTCTCGCTGCTCGGCATTTGCCATTAGTTCTGGTGATGCATCCATGCCCACTGGCATATATGTGAAGAACCAAGCGAACTTCGCGCCATTAGAGATCATCTTGTCAAAGAACGCCTCACTCCCAACCTTATCTGTGTTATTACTTGTGTAGCAGCATGATATCCCAAAGGGCAGCTTCTTGATCTTTAGAACTTCCATAGCATTTTCGACTGCCAAATAGGTGCCTTCCCCGCGGCGAGAATCCGTCTCATACTCAAAGCCCTCGACGCTAATCGCAGGAACAAAATTCTTAACCCTCAGCATTTCATCTGCAAATGTCTCATCGATCAGCGTTCCGTTAGTGAACGCAAGGAACACGCAGTCACTATGTCTTTCACACAACCTCACGATGTCGTCTTTGCGGAGCAGGGGCTCACCCCCAGAATATATGTACATGTAAATGCCCAGAGCCTTTCCTTGCTGAATCACACTGTCCAGTGTATGATAACTCAAGCTCATATCAGGCCCATATTCTGCGGCCCAACATCCACTGCATCTCATGTTGCACGCCGAGGTCGGGTCCATTAGTATCGCCCAAGGGACGTTGCATCCATGCTCTTCGCGGGCCTTTTCCTGCCTATTGCCACCGATGATGACTGCGTTCACAATGAAGTTTTCAAAGAGCCTCTTCCTCACATCAGTATCGATATCTGTCCACAGGCTTTTGGTCAACAGAGACCAGTTGCTACCCTCATCAGAGAGTACCTCCCTCACAACTGACACTTTGCCTTTCAGTACCCCCTCCTTGTCGAACCTGTCAACCCAGTTCAAAACCCTAGGAATGTTCTTGTTAGGCTCCGACCCTAAGTGCGATAGTACTCTCTTAAGTCCATAACCTTTTGCGCTCTCGATAAAACCCTTCGTGCCCATCCTCTTCACTCTCCCCAAACATTCTGTCTCAACGCGAATGTGACCAAGCAAACCCCTTGCATCCAAGCAATATTCTAGGAGCTTCTCCTTGCTCAGGCATTTGTGACTGCAGCAAACGGTAGCATTGCTTGACGCCTATCTCATATTCATGCCTCTCATAGTCGTTATGCCGACACTCGAGACTCCCTAATCTACCTGCATGCGATTTCAATCGGTCGTCCGTCCGATTATAGAGTGCTCCCCCCTCCATACGCACGCATGGTGTTGTAGCACCACCCTTCTAGGCTATGATTAGTTCCATAGGACGCAGAACCTCTGGTAGCGACGGGCCATCCGGGTCGGTCATCGCCAACATAGCCGCGCCAAGTATTGATCCCAACAGCATTCTCGCTACCGATTTCGGATCTTAGAACCCCAGCCTGCTGCCTTCAGAGACGTCGCGGAGAACGTGTCTCTCCACCAAGGATGCCAAATCCTCTGTTAGATTGCGAAGCTGATTCTCGATCGGTGCCGACCACAGCGACAGACTCGTAAAGTCAAAGAAGAGCTTGATCAGCCCTGGGGTGTCTGCGAGCAGGCGATCGAAATATAAGATGACCCCAGACAGTCTGTCTTGAGGAGTTGCCCCCCTCTCCAATTGTGCCTCTATCTCCACGAGATACTCCGTCATCATACGTTTAATCACTGCGGAGAGCAATCCTTCTTTGCTCTTGTAGTGATAGGTGATCTGACTAAGAGCAACCCCAGCTTCATCGGCAATATCCCGCATGGATACATTCGCGTAACCCCGTGAGGCGATGCACCCGTATGCAGACTGGAGTATTTGTTCGAGCTGGTTAGACTTTCGCGGAGCATGACTCATGAAACACATCTCCCTTCCATGTTCGTACGGTCGTACGTTCTGTTCGTATTTTACTCTTTGTTTCATGCACTGTCAAGGACTCTGGCGGTCTTCTCCATGCCCTCTTCACGCCTAGCGCCTCTCCATATACGAGCGCTTTCGAAGCAGTAATTGGGTTACTGGACCTCACTCAGCATGTGGGAGCTCAGGGGTCTTCTTTCTAAGAGAGTCCTTGTAGGCTGTTTCGCCATTGAGTGCTTGGGTCTGCTGTGGAGTATTGCCTCGCCGATGCGCGATATCGCTGCCCACAGGCAATCTCATAGGACGCAGCTTCTGTCTACGGTCCTTGGTTAGCTCTCGACTTT
>DDWC01000051.1 GCA_002345475.1 Firmicutes bacterium UBA2296 | reverse complement strand
CATAATCACCTCGGTGACCATCAGGTACCAGACCAGCTGGGAACGTCCAAACCCTGCTACGCTGCTTTCTCCGCCCAGTAATGCCGTCCAGAGCTGGGTGAACACCAGGAGCACCACGGCAAAGAAAAAGGTTCGCACCAGGACGTCGAGGGGGTAGGCCATTTTGCTGCGAAAGCTGGTCTGCGACAGGAAAACGTACTTACTCGAAGCGCGGACTGACATGGTGCTCACCTCGCTCCAGACGTATGCTGTGGTTAAGTCCATAAATCTCTTCGATAACCTCGTCAAGAGAGGGGTCGGCGATATAGATGTCCATCAGTGACCCGTGTTCCCGCAGCGCGCAATAGACGTCATCAATGCTGGAAATGGACGTGTCAACCTTGAGCTTCAGCCCCCCGCCCTTATGCTTCAGCGTGGTCACACCGGGAAAACTGAAATCCGAGACATTTCCATCCAGCAGAACGCCCACGATCTTATGACGCAGATACTCCCTGCGCAGCAGCTGAGGACTGGTGTCCAGAATGACCTCGCCGTGGTTAATGACCATAACTCGCTTGCAGAGACTTTCGATGTCTCCCGTGTCGTGGGAGGTCAGGAAGACTGTGACACCTTCCTCCCGATTTATCAGGGTAATGAGTTCCCTTATTTTTCGCTTGGCCACCACATCGAGCCCAATAGTGGGCTCGTCGAGAAAGAGGACTTCCGGCTTGTGCAGAAGGCAGGCCGCCACCTCGCACCTCATGCGCTGCCCCAGTGAAAGCTTTCTGACCGGGGTCTCCAGCAGGTCGTCAAGTTCAAATATTTCCACAATGCGACTCAGACGGTTTTTGTACTCCGTCTCATCGAGCTCATAGATGTGAGAAAGCAGACGAAAGGTGTCGCGCGGAGGCAGGTGAAACCACAGCTGGGACTTCTGGCCGAATACCGAACCGATGCGTCGTGACAGGATCTGGCGATCCCGCCAGGGAACATAGCCCAGGACTGTCGCCTCACCGTCTGAAGGATAGAGAATGCCGGTGAGCATCTTAATAGTTGTGGACTTTCCGGCGCCGTTGGGGCCGATGAAGGCGAGCATCTCCCCCTTTTGCACAGAGAAGGACACTCCCTTGACCGCGGTCACTTCTCTCGTTTCCGGTGAGAACAGCGACCTGATTCTGTGCTTACCCTGAACCTTGACTGAGAATGTTTTCCTTAGATCGGTGACTTCTATGACAGCCATAACCCCTGCCCCCCTTTTGGGTATTTCAGCGATGGTACCACGGCCCTCTGTCCCCTGTCAAGAAAAGGGAGCGGCAAAGTGCCACTCCCCTATCCTATGACCATATGCGCTGCGCGTGGGCGAACAAGCCGTTGTGAAAAGTCAGGAGGTAGACGTCGGGCGTCGAGAGGTTGCGGGAAAACTCGTAGTCAAACCTGCCATCTAACTCCCTCATGATAAGGGTCATAATAGTCCCATGGATGCCTACTGCCACGCGCTTGCCGCGATTTTCTCTGATCACTTCCTGCAGAGCCGCCATACCACGTCTGGCGGCGGTACGGTTGCTCTCGCCGCCGGGCAAACAAAAATCTTCGTCCGCCCAGGCTCGCTTTACTTCTACCGGACCGTACAGCTCTGGGCTCTGGGCCAACTGTCGCTCGCGAAATCCATCACGAAGCAGAACTTCTTTCTCGAAAATGGCCGCCACTCCCTGTACGGTCTGCACCGCGCGTCTGTAAGGGCTTGAGTAGACCCGGTCAATGAACTCCGCCGCCATGATTTCCTGCACTCTGACCAGATCGCCCTCCCCCCGGAGAGACAATGGACGGCCCTCTTCGTCAGGGCTGGGATCGGAATGCGCGTGCCGCACCAGGTATACGCGGGTAGTCTCTGGGACAACGAAACGCTGAAAAGGCCCCGAGAAATACGGGAAGTCCTCATCGGGACCAAGCTCCTCGTTATATGAGCCTCGAGTATACTGCGCCAGGAACCTGCGCCAGAAAGCCTGCGCCGGCAGATTGGTCTCAAACTGGCTGACCTGCCACTGCCCGGGGTAAAGCTCAAAGATCCGTTCTGCCACCCGACGCCCCACACCGTGGCGGCGGAACCGGCGTAGCACAAAGAACTCGGCCAGGGAGTTGTGTTCTTCCCTGAGGCGCAACAGCACAAATCCGGCCAGCCGGCCGCCAACCTTGATAAAGAAGGCCTTGCGGTCCTGATCCGTATGATAATGATCGATGTAACGGTAGTCATACAGACCGTGGTCGTTTATGTTATAGCCATCGTATTCACTCTGGTCGTGCATGTTCAGCTCCATGAGATTGCGCAGTACCTGCTTGTCACGAAACTTCAAAGCCTCCAGTTGAATCAGCAAGGAAATCAGCCCCCATCGCATAATACCTGTTCACAGGGTAATTATACCACGGGGGCTTAAGGTTGCCATGCCAGGAGATTAGTCTCCTGCGGCTGCCAGGAGCTGCTTTTCATCCCGGCCGAAGAAGTAATACAGCAGCAAAGCGCTGGCCGTATAAAGGACCACAGTGAAATAGTAGGGCATGGTGTACGAGTAGTTCTGCATGATATGTCCGGCCAGCTTTGCGCTGAGCCCCCAGCCCAGACTCCACAGCATATTGAGGATACTGCTGACGGTGGCCCGTTCCTTGGCACTGAGGATTTCCATACTGAAACTACCCATCAGCGGGTTGCTCATGTTCATGAGAGCCGAGCGAACCCATGCGGCCACCGCTGCCACCCAGAGGTTGCCCGTCAAGGCTATGACGAGGAGAATCGGAATGGACAAAAGCCGCGTCAACACAGTGGCTCCAATCTTGCCACGTCTCATCCCCAGCACGGGAGCCCACAGCACGGCCACGGTTGTAACCAGGTTCATCGCTGAGAAGATAAATCCGACCTGTGCGGCGCTGGCAAACAAGTGCCGCGAAAAGTACACATTAAGAAAAGGGACAAACATGCCGGCACCAAGACCCATGAGTAGTTCGGGCAAGGCGAGCTTGGCGGTAAGCCTGGGGTTATGCAGGCGCAGAGGCCAGGCCTTCGGCCTGTCTACTGCCTGCCGTACTTCCCTGATACGAGAGTAAGGTATTACTGAAAGGGCCAGTAGTACCAGGGCTGTAAACAGTGTCATACGGTAAACCAGGAAGCTGTCCGCAGCGAGGCCCAATGCCCCTCCCCAGATTATCGGCAACAGACCGCCCAGAACACTGCCGCCGACTCCACTCACGGTATGGCAGGCCATACTGACGCTGAAGAGATGCGAACGTTCTTCCCTGGTGCTGTTTTCCGTCAGGAAGGGCGAGCCTGTGACCATCATAATAGTACTGGCTGCGCTAGCCATGGCGAAGGCGACAATAACGGTGACGGGAGTGGGGAAGGTTATCATGATGGCTTCAGCCACAGCAATGATGCCCGCAGCCACAAACAGTGCATTACGCCGCCCTATCCGATCGCTCAGCAAGCCGGCCGGCACGGCAAACGCGACACGGGTCAGGGAGCCTACAGAGATCATGGTCCCGAGAAATCCCTCGCTCAGGCCGGCCTGCATAAAGTAAAGGTTACCCAGCACACCGAATACGCCATAGTATAGTGAGCCGAGAAAGTTGGCCAGCAAATAGACTCTGGCGTTCCTGCTGAAGCCGCGCAGGCGAGCTCCGTATTGCATTATTTCCTGCATCATGATCACCTCCCGTTCATCTGTAAAATTGGTGCAACATAGCGACCTTAATGATATTATGCCCCGGCGGGTCAGAGAGCAAGGTAAAGATTTCTTCTCAAAGATGCTGCGACCGCGCAATGGGAACTATGCCAGGCAATAAGCGTCAGTTATGATAGATGAAGATAGAAGGGAGTGGTCATGATGCATAAGCGACGCATGAGCACGTGGTTGGTCCTGATACTGATTTTGGTTATGGCCTTGAGCGGCAGCAGCGGCAGCTACAAAAGTATAATGCCCCAGGCTCCGGAAATGTCCGGGGACAGCGCTCCGAGATCGCCTGATTCAGGTTTCACAGACAGCGAGGATGAGCGCAAAGTAATATCCACCGGCAGTCTCAGCCTAACCGTCGACAACCTTAATGCCGCGGAAGAGGCGGTACGGAGAATCCTCACGGAACAGGGAGGCTTCATCCAGCAGTCCTACTCCAATGCCATCGGTAGCAACCAATACTGGGAGTTCACTCTGCGCATACCTTCCGGACGCTTCGAGGAAGCGATAGCCGAGTTCTCAGCCCTAGGAAAAGTGCGCACTATCCGCACCAGTGAGCAGGATGTGACCGAGGAATATCTGGATCTCGATGCGCGGCTGCGAGTATTACATCAGGAAGAAGAACGCCTGCTGGAGCTACTGAAAATGGCTGTGACTATGGATGATTTCCTCAAGGTGGAAGCCAACCTGAGCCGTGTTCGCGTAAGTATTGAGCAGACCACCGGCAGAATGCGATTTCTGGATAATCGGATCGACTATGCTACTCTGACACTCACCATTCAGCAGGAAGTCGGGACTGTGGAGCCGGAGCTTAAGGGCTTTGCTGGCCTGGGCAGAAGGCTCGGCAACGCCTTCCGCGACGGCATCAACCTGTTCGTCGACCTGGTCGCCGGCACACTCGTCTTTGTGGTGAGTATGCTGCCTATCTTGCCAATTCTGGCGCTGGTCCTTTATGGTCTTCTGCTGCTGTTGCGCAGGGTGCGCAGGAAAAAATAGAGGTCAGTCCGCAGAGAGATCCCGCTTCCCGGGCCACCCGGGAAGCGGGATCTCTGGCTATCTATACCTCAGTCATTTTTTATCAGTCGTCGTAGTCCCGCCAGGTCAATGACCTCAACCCCCAGCTTAGTCGCCTTATCAAGTTTACTGCCGGCCTTATCCCCCGCCAGCAGGAAATCTGTCCGGGCGCTCACCGTGCCACTTACCACTCCTCCGTGTGAGGCAATGAGCCGCGCTGCCTCCTCGCGGCTGATGCCGGGCAAGGTCCCTGTTATGACAAAGCTCTTGCCCGCCAGACTATCGCCCACAGCGGACTGTCTATATTCCAGATTGAGTCCAAGTCCAATAAGGTCATCCAGAAGGAGAGCATTCGCCTTGTCGGCGAGATAATCTACAATTCCTGCGGCCATCTTGGTGCCGATCTCCGGCAGGGCAACCAGCTCATCATAGGTAGCTGCACGAAAACGTTCCAGAGTTCCGTATTCCCGCGCCAGAGTCTGTGCGGCCCTCTCTCCCACCATGGGTATGCCCAGGGCTGCCAGCAGTCTCTCCAGGCCCTCTTCTTTGCTCTTCTCCAGCGACAGAAGCAGGTTGTCCACCGACTTTGCGGCGAACCGGGGGAGATTGAGTAATTCATTCCTGGGCATCCGGTAAAGATCGGCGACTGTAGTTACCAGCCCGGATGAAACCAGCAGTACGACCAGTGATTCTCCCAACCCCTCTATATCCATGCCGGCTTTACTGACAAAATGGATGATCTTCTCCCGCTGTTTCGCCGGGCATAAAGGATTAGGACACCTCCAGGCTACCTCTTCCTGACGTCGCACCACCTCTGTGCCGCACTCGGGGCAACTGGACGGATACACAAAGGGGAGCTCCGAGCCTGTTCGCCTCTCTGTCACCGGACCTATTACTTCGGGGATTATATCGCCTGCTTTTTGCACGTAAACATAATCTCCCACGCGGATGTCCTTCGCGGCTATAAGATCAGCGTTGTGGAGAGAAGCCCGGCTCACCATCGTCCCAGCAAGAGCCACGGGTTCCAGCACGGCCGTCGGATTGAGAGACCCCGTCCTGCTGACGGTCACTTCGATATTGAGAAGCCTCGTAATTGACACTTCCGCCGGAAATTTGTAAGCCACGGCCCATCGCGGACTTTTCGCCGTGGCGCCAAGTTGCCTCTGCCCTTCAAAATCATTAAGTTTGATGACCATGCCATCAATCTCAAAGGGCAGACTGTGGCGCAGATCCCGGTACGTTAGACACAGCTCATAAACCTCATCAATAGTGCTGCATACTGAGCGCTCTTTGCTGACGGCAAACCCCATTTCCTCAAGGAGAGCGAGAGCTTCACTTTGACAGGATAAACCTAAGCCCTGCGCGCCGGCTGCGGCGTAGGCCACAAGGTGCAGCTTACGTTCGGCGACGGCGGCGGGGTCAAGTTGTCTGAGCGATCCTGCCGCAGCGTTGCGGGGGTTGGCAAATGTCTGCAATCCCCTGTCCTGGCGGATCTGGTTCAGGTCGGCAAAGGCCTGCTTTGACATATAGGCCTCACCGCGCACTTCGACACTAAGAGGTCTGGTCAGGCGCAAGGGCAAGGACGGGATAGTGCGCAAATTCTGCGTGATGTCCTCGCCTACTTCTCCATCGCCTCTGGTTGCTCCCTGCACAAATACACCGTCAACATAGGTCAAGGCCACGGCTAAACCGTCCACTTTCAGTTCCACCACATACTCCACGTCACCGCCGTACCCCAGACGCACTCTGCGATCAAAGTCTTCCAGCTCGGCCCTGTTTGTCACGTTAGACAGACTGAGCAAAGGAATGTGGTGCCTCACCTGTGCAAAGGAGGCAAGGGGAGCAGGAGCCACCCGCTGCGTGGGCGAGTCCGGCGCGATCAAACCAGGGTTTGCCTCCTCTAACGAACGCAACTCGCGCATAAGAGCGTCGTACTCGGTGTCAGGGATGGTGGGGTTGTCATGGACGTAGTAATGCAGGTCGTGGCTCCTGATTCTGGCCCTCAGTTCTTCTATCCTGGTCTTGATGTCTCCCATGGTGCACCTCCCAATGTGACTAGAGACTATTCCTTTTTTTTCAGCGGCGCATATTCCAGGGCCAGAGTCCTGATGCCGTGGGGCGGCAGGAAGGCCACTGTCACCTGAACGCTCCCTGTGGCTGTGCTTACACTCACTACGGTGCCTTCACCGAACTTGGGATGCGTGACTTTGTCGGCTGGCGAGAAGCTTATGCCCGCGCGGTCCTCCTTTGGCAACGCTGCGGGCGTCTTCCTCTCCCAGGAGCTGGTCTTAGCTGTCTCCCGACGTTCTCCTCGCTGTGAAACACACTCTTTCGGAAGCTCGCGCAAGAACCGGGAAGGCGCATTGGCAGATGTTCTGCCAAAGATCATGCGCATATGGGCATGGCTAATATAGAGTTTTTCCATGGCTCTGGTGAGACCAACATAGCAAAGGCGTCTCTCCTCCTCCAGTTCTTCGGCGGAATCCAGAGTGCGGGAGTGGGGGAAGAGACCCTCCTCCATACCAACAAGAAATACTACGGGGAACTCAAGTCCCTTGGCCGAATGAAGGCTCATCAAGGTGACCCTGCCACTGGCTTCGCTACCCTCGTCATCATCACCCTGAGTCACGAGAGATACTGAGCCCAGGAAGTCAGCCAGGTCAGCCTCGGGTGAAGAATCGGCAAAGTCCTTGGCCACAGAGATGAACTCCTGCATATTTTCCACGCGGGACGATGCTTCATCGTCATCACTTTTTCTGGCCTCACCGAGCAATCCTGACACTTCCAGGACATGCTCCACAAGATCAGGCAGCTCTGTCTCCCCGATTTTCTGCCGCATGCTTTCCACAAGCTGGTGGAAAGCGGTGAACTGGTTTATGGCCTGCACCCGCAGCTGATCGCACTGAATAGCCCGACCTGCCGCTGCGTAGAGGCTAATGCCCTGTTCCGCAGCGAAGGTAGCCAGATGGGCAATGGAGACATCGCCAAGACCGCGCCGCGGAACGTTGAGAATTCTGCGCAGACTCAGTTCGTCATCGCTGTTAAGCAAGACTCTTAAGTAGGCAATGAGGTCCTTTATCTCGCGTCTGTCGTAGAAACGGTGCCCACCAATGATGCGGTACGGGATATCAAACCTCATGAAAGCTTCCTCGATAGCCCGGGATTGAGCATGAATGCGGTACAGGACTGCACAGTCAGCAAAACTGTATCTGCCCCCCGAGAGCAGCTCCTCGGCAATGGTGTAGGCTACAAAATAGGCCTCTTCCTGTTCGCTGCCGGCAGAAAATACCGTGACGGGTTCCCCCTCGGCGTTTTCCGTCCACAAGGTCTTGTCTTTGCGCGACACGTTCTGAGCGATTACGCTGTTTGCCGCCTGCAGGATATTCTTGCTACTGCGATAGTTCTGTTCCAGCTTGAAGACCTTAGCCTCGGGGTAGTCCTTTTCAAACTCCAGTATATTGCGCACTGTTGCTCCTCGCCATGCGTATATACTCTGGTCGTCATCCCCTACAACACATATGTTGCGGTTGCGCTTGGCCAGTTCGCGTACAATGATGTACTGTGCCATGTTTGTATCCTGGTACTCATCCACCAATATATGCTGAAACTTGCGCTGGTAAAAATCCAGCACGTCAGGAGCTGCAGCAAACAGGCGCACAGTATAGAGCAGCAAGTCGTCGAAATCCAGCGCCGAATTGGCTTTCAGCGCTTTCTCGTACATGGCGTAAACATCGGCTACCTTGCCGGAAAAGTAGTCATGATTAAGAGAGGAAAACTCCTC
>DDWC01000009.1 GCA_002345475.1 Firmicutes bacterium UBA2296 | reverse complement strand
GCTCCAGCCCGAAAACAACATGATTAACCACTCTCTGGCTGAAGTCTATGTACTCAAGGGGGAGTTGGACAAGGCTAAGTCGGAGTGGCTCGAGATTGCCCAGCGTTCTCCGGAAGACGCGCGTTCTTTGGTGAACGTTTGTGCGGTAAGCCTGGATCAGGGGCAATACGAGGAGTGCATTTCCTTTGGCATGAAGATGTTGGCACTGGGTGTTGACGATCCCAACGTGAGATTCAACATGGGTTTGGCACAGATGAACATGGGGGACACAGATAGCGCTATTAAGAATTTCAGACAGGCTTTGGAGTTGGCTCCGGGTGATTTGCAGACCCTGTTGAATCTGGGTGAGGCCTATGACCGCAAGGGACAGCAGGAAAAAGCGCTGGCCGTGTGGCAGGAGGCCTGTAGTGCGCAGCCAGGAAGCGCCCATCCTCACTACAACATAGGACTTTCCTATTACAAGCGCGACAAAAAGAACGAGGCCAGGAAGGCCTGGGAGAAGGCCATTGAGGTTGAGCCAACATACCTGCCTGCCCACGTGGCACTGACCAACCAGCTGGTTGCCGACGGCAAGTATGCCGACGCCGAGCGTTGTTGGGAGGCATTCCTCAAGCATGAACCCGGAAATGACTTCGCTTTGATGAATCTTATTCACACGCTCTTTAAGCAGGGCAAATATGCGGAAGCGGGCAAACACTCTGAGGCAGCCATAGCCCGGCTCATGACCCAGGCTGAGCGCAAGGCAGCCGACGGGACTATCCCCATGAAAGATACCCCCTCAGGCTCTGAACTTGACGAGGGAAAGCTGCGGACGGCCCTGGACTACCGGATCATCTGGTCCCTGTCTATGCTAAAACGCAACCGGGATAAAGAGACTCTCACAGCGCTGTCGGATGCCATGCATAGGGACAGAGAGGTGCTGGCCAGAAACCAAGGCGCTCTTATTGACCTACTCAGCGAGGCTGAGCTGGGCAGGCTGGTGGCTTTGGCAGCTTCTGCCGATGAAAAGGCCGTCATCGAGAAGCTACAGAACATCCTGGCGGGACGGGAACCAGTTCCGGTGCCGGTAGAGGCCGAGCAGTCGTCAGAGAAGGAGCCCTTCTGGGCAACTTTACTTCGCAAATTGCGTCAATAGTATACAGCAGGCTGAAAGGGGGCTCCCGCGAGAAGGAGCCCCCTCACTAGAAGGCGACCAATCGAGTAACGGGGGTGGGTAGATGTGGCAAAACATTAGTCAGGTCTTGGCGCAGCTGCGCATCTTGGATTTTCTGGACATACTAATAGTGTATTTTGTCTTTTATCGGCTGATAGTTCTGATAAAGGATACACGAGCCGTCCAGCTGATCAAGGGGCTAGTGGTGCTACTGGCAGCAACTGTGGTGAGCGAACGTCTGGGCCTGTATACTCTCAACTGGCTCTTTAGTCGCACCATAACCGCTGGTCTGTTTGCCATTCCTATCTTGTTCTGGCCGGAGCTTCGCCGTGCCCTGGAGCATCTGGGCAGAGCCCGTTTGTTTGGCAAACGGTTTCATCTTGCTCCTGACGGGGTGGATAGCGACACTATGGCACATGCCGTAGCCCAGACGGCGGGAGTGCTCAGCAAGAGTAGAACGGGCGCCCTTATAGTGCTGGAGCGTGATACCGGCCTGACAGAGTATACTGAGACAGGAATCCCCATGGATGCCGTGGTCACAACGGCTCTTCTCAATAACATATTTGTACCGAATACTCCGCTACATGACGGAGCAGTTATCATTCGGGCGGGCAGATTAGCGGCGGCAGGATGCTACCTCCCGCTCTCGACGAAGCCGGACATCAGCAAGGAGCTTGGCACTAGACACAGGGCTGCCATCGGCATAAGTGAGGAAACAGATGCTCTGGCAGTTGTGGTCTCGGAAGAAACCGGCGCAATCTCACTCTGTGAGTCCGGAAAGATAACCCGCCATATGGACGATAAGACATTGCAGGCCGAGTTATCCAGCAGGCTCAAGTCTGAACAGATTGGCAGCCTGTTGCATTGGAGCGGAAGAGAATGAGGAGACTAGTTAAGGGCAACTTGGGTGAACACATTCTGGCTTTGGTACTGGCTCTGGTCCTGTGGTTTTTCGTCAAGTCTACTTTGGAGCCCTCAAGGCTGAGCGACACCGCCACCCGCAATTTCACCGGTGTTCCCATAGAGCTGCGTAATCGGCCCCAGGATATGGAGGTCGTAACTCAGGGAGCCGGTGCTGTTTCGCTGACCTTGCGCGGAGCGCCGGACATCATTGGACGGGTTACGGCGGAAGACGTTCTGGCATATGTGGACTTGCGCAGTCTCGGCGAAGGTCGCCATCAGCTCAGCGTGCGTGTGGATCTTCCTGCCGGTATCGAGGTGACAGCAGCCTCGCCAGCCAGGCTGGAAATAGAGCTTGAGAGAATACTCTCCAGTCAGACCACCGTGACTTTGGTGCGTAGCGGTGAGGCCCCACCCGGTTATTTTGCGCCGCCAGGAACAGTAAGCCCGGATGTGGTTCTGGTTACCGGTCCGCGCAGCTCCATTGGTGAGATGGTGGCCTTCTTTGTTGTGGTCGATATCAGTCGCGCACAATCCACTTTAGTGTCAACGGTAACTTTGTTGCCACTTAACGCCGACGGACAAGTTATTGAGAATCTCAACATAACTCCTGAAGAGGTTACCTACACTCAACCAATCTACCCCGTCAAGTCTGTGCCGCTTCGCGCCGTACTCATAGACGCCGAAGCTGAGGGCTACGTGCTGAGTGTGGCTCCGGCGGAGTTCCTGGTGGCCGGCCCCCCAGACTTGCTGAATGCCATTGAGAATATTGTGGTTGAATTCTCGCTGGCTGATGTGGTCGACGGGCAATACAGCGGAGAGTTCGAGCTCCCCGAGGGAGTGTTGTTGCTGGAGCCCGGCACGAGATTGGTGACGGTAACGGTGACTCTGGCAGAGGAATAGCCACTGAGAGGAGCGGACTGATTTGCGATTGTTTGGCACTGATGGTGTGAGAGGAAAAGCAAACACCGAGTTGACACCGGAGTTGGCGCAGTTGCTCGGTCGAGCCGCGGCTGCTATATTAGCTAGCCCGGGACGCCCGGTTTTCGTCTTAGGGAGAGACACACGGGTTTCTGGGCAAATGCTTGGCATGGCGTTGGCCAGCGGGTTGATGTCCGCCGGTGTTGAGGTCTGGGATGCCGGGGTTATTCCTACCCCAGCCCTGGCGTACATCACCAGAAGTGTAGGAGCCAGCGCCGGTGTAATGATTTCGGCATCACATAACCCCGCCATTGATAACGGCATCAAGTTCTTTTCAGGCGACGGCTTCAAGCTTACCGATCATGTGGAAGAGGAGATTGAAGCTAAGTTGCGGGACGTGAAGTGCCTGCCCAGAGCTCTGGGCACTGATGTCGGCACACTCTCTTATCGTCCTGAGTTGGCAGACTTGTACACCAGTCATCTGCGGGAGATTTCTGCTCCTCTTTCAGGACTTTCCGTCGTCATAGATTGCGCCAACGGTGCGGCATCATGGATTGCGCCGGAATTCTTTGCGCAGCTGGGAGCTCAGCTGGAGATCATGGGCTGCGGTCCTGACGGTCGCAACATCAACGTCGACTGTGGCTCGACTCACCCGGAACGCATGCAGCAGTTAGTCAGAGAACGACGTGCTGACATTGGTCTGGCTTTCGATGGAGACGCCGACAGACTGATTGCCTGCGATGCCCAGGGCAGACTCGTGGACGGCGACAGCATGTTGGCCATCTGTGCTTTGCACCGCAAAGCGACGGGCAAGGTCGCCAGCAACATCGTGGCGGGAACGGTTATGAGCAACTTTGGTCTCGACGCTCTTCTGGAGCGTGAAAATATCGAGATGGTCAGAACAAAGGTGGGTGATAGATATCTGCTGGACGAAATGCGTCAAAGGGGCGCTGTGCTGGGGGCAGAGCAGTCAGGACACTGTATCTTCCTCGACCACAGTACCACCGGCGATGGGTTGCTCAGTGCGGTGATGTTGCTCAACGTGATGGTAGAGCGAGGTGCCACGCTGGCGGAGCTCGACGGTCAGTGGGAGCGATACCCTCAGGTTCTGATCAATGTGCCGGTGACAGACCGGAATTCAGCCATGTCAAGGGAACACGTAAAGGAGGCGATAAGTAGGGCCAACCACGCAATTTCGGGCAGGGGCAGGCTCCTGGTGCGCCCTTCAGGGACTGAAAACCTGGTGCGGGTAATGGTGGAGGCCAAGTGCAACAAAATTGCGCATGAAGTAGCGGTGATAGTTGTAGACGCTCTAAAACAGACAAGCGCCTGAGCTTCCCTTTTATGACTGAGGAGAAGCTGACGAGGTGGGGGTTTATCGATTTTTCGGCGGATGCCCCCCGGCGAGGGTCGCCGTAGCCGCGCTACAAAACAGCGAAGTGATTTGCTGCACAAAGACGCGGCAGCCCGCGATAAGAACGATGCATAAGGGGGAAACCTGCTTTGTGTGGAATTGTTGGATATGTCGGTGGCCGCAGGGCCGCTGACGTAGTTGTGGACGGCCTGCGCCGTCTTGAGTATAGAGGCTATGATTCGGCCGGCATTGCTTTGCATTCTCATGGCCACCTGATCGTAGAGAAGGCCGCGGGCAGGTTGGCTGTGCTGGAGGGCAAGCTGTCTGGGATCAGTGGACTTGACGGGAAGGTTGGCATTGGACACACCCGGTGGGCCACCCACGGCGCCCCCAGCGACCTTAATTCTCATCCCCACGCTGGTTGCGGCAGCGCCTTCGCCGTCATTCACAACGGAATAATCGAGAACTACAGCTCTCTGCGCCGGGGACTGCGCGAGCGTGGGCACCAGTTTGTTTCTGAAACCGACACAGAAGTCATACCGCATCTTCTGGAAGAAAACTATGATGGGAATCTGGTCGAAGCCGTAGGACGCGTTGCCGGACTGCTTAAGGGAGCTTATGCCATTGCAGTCCTGGCTGAAGCCGAACCAGATCGTATCGTAGCCTACCGACAGGACAACCCTCTGGTTATAGGTTTGGGTGAAGGCGAGAACATCCTCGCCTCAGACATACCGGCCATTCTGCCCTACACCAGGCGCACCGCAATAATGGAAAACGGTGAGCTGGCGGTACTGTTTCCCGATCGCGTGGAGTTCTATCGGGAAGGGGTCCGCATCGAGAAGCAGTTCAATGAAGTCACCTGGGACGCAGTGTCGGCTGAGCGTGGCGGCTATGAACACTTTATGCTCAAGGAAATCCATGAACAGCCAAAAGCTCTGCGGGATACCATTATCCCTCGCTTGACCTCATCAGGAACCACGCTGCTGGCTGAGACCGGTCTATCGCGCGAGCATCTGACTGACGTAAACAGAATCCATATTGTCGCCTGCGGGACAGCCTACCATGCTGGCCTGGTGGGTAAGAAATGGCTCGAAGCCTTGGCGCGAATTCCCGTCGAAGTGGATGTGGCTTCGGAGTTTCGCTACCGCGACCCGCTTCTGGACCCCACAGATTTGGTTGTCATAATCAGCCAATCTGGTGAGACAGCGGACACTATCGCCGCATTACGTGAGGCAAAACGCCAGGGCTGCAAGGTCTTCGCGATAACTAACGTGCTGGGCAGTGCTGTTTCCCGAGAAGGCGATTTCGTCTTGCATACCTGGGCGGGGCCAGAAATTGCCGTGGCATCAACCAAGGCATACACTACTCAGTTAGCGGCATTAGCTCTGCTAGCCATTGAAGTCGCTTTGGTGCGTGGCAGGCTCAACCCTGCTGCAGGAAGCGCTCTGTTGCATGAACTGGAGCGCGTTCCCTCACTGGTCCAGGAGGTTATTGCGCAATCGGAGAGGTTAGAAGTTCTGGCCCGGCGTATTGCCGTCAGCGAGAATGCTTTTTTCATCGGCAGAGGTCTTGACTACAGCGTAGCTCTGGAAGGAGCACTTAAGCTGAAGGAAATTTCATATATACATGCTGAAGCATATGCCGCCGGAGAGCTGAAGCATGGCACTCTGGCACTGATAACACCCGGCACGCCGGTGATAAGCCTCTTCACCCAGCCTCATCTGCAGGACAAAATGCTCTCAAATGTGGAAGTGGTCAACGCCCGGGGCGGAGACACAATAGTGATCAGCAACTGTAATCGCGATATTACTGCACATACATCACAGGCAGAGTTCCGGCTGCCAGAACTGAATCCCCTGCTATCCCCCATGATTTCGGCGGTTGCATTGCAGCTTATAGCCTATTATGCGGCAGTTGCCCGCGGCACCGACGTCGACAAACCGCGCAATTTGGCCAAAAGCGTCACGGTCGAGTAGGGTCATGTTCGGGATCGGCGTGGATGTGGTAGCGATTTCGCGAATCGCAGACCTGGAAAAACGCTATGGGCAGCGTTTTCGTGACAAACTCCTGGCGCCCGGCGAAACGGCGCGAAATGCAGAGGCCCTGGCCGGCCTGTGGGCTGCTAAGGAAGCCGTGGTCAAGTCCATGGGGTGCGGGTTTTCTGGTTTTGGCCCGGCTTCGGTGGCTATCCGAGCGGACCAAAGTGGCGCTCCCAGGGTTAGTCTACTGGATGAGGCGGCCCGGGTTGCGGAGCAAATGGAGATTGACATCATACATGTAAGTATTTCGCATGACGCGGGCGTGGCGGTTGCCTGTGCAGTCGCTCTCAGGCGTTTCAGAGAGGTGCAAAGATAAGTGAAACCGATACGTCCAACGGCAGCCTTCGTTTCTCTAGATGACATCGCACACAATCTGAATGCCTTTCGCAGCTTGCTGCCGGCAGAAACGGAACTCATGGCCGTGGTTAAGGCCGATGCCTATGGCCATGGAGCTGTTGATGTGGCTCGCCATGTTTTGTCTGCCGGAGCTAATCGTTTGGCTGTGGCTGTGGTAGACGAGGCGATTGAGCTGCGCAGATCGCAGATTGGTGCCCCAATCCTGATACTTGGGCATACAGCTCCTGACATGGCCGACCTGGTAGCCCGATTTGGTTTGTCGGCGGCCGTCATGGAACCGGACTTTGCCCTGGCGCTTTCCGATGCCGGTGTGCGCAATAATCGCAGAGTTAAAGTGCATCTAAAAGTCGATACGGGTATGAACAGGCTGGGAGTGCGCCCCCACGAGGCCATAGGATTCGCCGAGTTTGTTAACAACCTGCCGGCTCTGGACTTGGAGGGCGTCTTTACCCATTTCGCTTCTGCGGATGCACCCGATTTGACCGCGGCTCGGCACCAGCTGGGTCGGTTCCTCAATGTGTGTGAAGGCCTGGCCTCCAGAGGTCTCAGGCTAGTCCGGCACGCAGCGAACACTGCGGCCATCATTTCGCTGCCGGAGAGCCACCTGGACATGGTCAGGTTGGGTATTGGCATGTACGGTCTCTATCCATCCAGGCACATGGCGGGATGTCTGGGCCTTAGGCCTGCAATGTCGTTGCGTTCTCACATCTCCATGGTTAAGTGGATAGATGATGGAGAACGTGTTGGCTATGGCGGAACATTTGTGGCACAGGGGCCCAGGCGCATTGCCACGGTCCCTGTTGGGTATGCCGACGGCTACTCCCGTCAAATGTCCAATAGGGGGCGGGCCATCGTCAGCGGTACTGTGGTTCCTCTGGTTGGTATGGTGTGCATGGATCAGCTCATGCTGGATGTTACCGAGGTTGATTGCAGACCTTATGATGAAGTTACCCTGCTGGGTAGCTCAGCAAACGCCGCTTTATCGGCGGATGACCTTGCGGACATAATAGGTACAATTAACTACGAAGTGACGTCGTCATTGGGACCTCGAGTGCCTCGTATCTACATGCGCAAGAATCGCGAGGTCGCCGGGAGGTCACTGTTGGGACGCTGGGACTGAGATCTCGCATAACTGCCCGCAGTCAAGGAAAGGGCGCCACGGGGATCACCATTTGATGGTTCCCGTGGCCCTCTTGATAGTCAAACGATTCGCAAAGCCATTGGCACAGAGACTCAGTGAAAAAGGAGTCTGGCCCGACTATCACGAATTAGATAAGGATAGTTATTTCTACACACGGAGGCGAGGATATGTTTTTGCAGGAATTCCCTCGGGTGAAGCTGGCCGCTCTGCCCACTGCCCTTGACCATGCGCCGCGCTTGTCCGAGGCACTAGGTGTCAGGCTCTATTTAAAACGCGATGACAACACCGGGCTGGCACTTGGGGGTAATAAGGCCCGCAAGCTCGAGTATCTGGCTGCTCAGGCACTGGCCAACGGCTGTGATACACTGATCACCACCGGGGGGCCGCAAAGTAACCACTGCCGTATGACGGCGGCCGCCGCGGCCAAGCTGGGGCTTGAATGCCATCTGGTCTTCACCAGCGACGAGATCTCTGTTACCCAGGGCAACCTTCTGCTAGACATTCTTCTCGGCGCAAAGCTTCATTATATAGGCACTGGGGAGAAAACTGCCAGCCCTGATGAGTTCATGGCAGGACTTGCTGCCACGTTGCATCGGCAGGGCAAGCGGCCCTACATAATCCCTCTGGGGGGATCAAACTCGGTTGGAGCCCTGGGATATATCCGCGGTGTCATGGAGCTGGTCGGCCAGGCAGAGGCGACCGGGATATCCGTCGATTACATTGTGCACGCTTCTGGTTCGGCCGGCACCCAGGCGGGGCTACTGGCCGGAGCCAAGTACTTCAATCTGCCAACCAAAGTTCTGGGAATAAGCGTAAGCCGGGCGGCGTCCCGGCTCTCGGGAGAAGTCCTGGCACTGTGCAACGAGACCCTGGCCAAGGTGGGCTCGGCTAAGGCGGTGAAGGCGGATGACGTACGAGTATATGATGAGTACGTCGGCGGTGGGTATGGGATACCGACAGAGCTTTCGCTGGAGGCTACGACGATGTTCGCCCGGCTGGAGGGGGTAATTGTCGATCCTGTGTACACAGCCAAGGGCGCTGCAGGAATGATTGACCTGATTCGCCGCGGCGCAATCGAGCCGGACAGCACGGTGTTGTTCTGGCACACCGGGGGAGCTCCCGCGCATTTTGCAGATCTTGAAACACATTGGGGGGCGAAGTGATGAAACCGATTATTGGCATAACATGTCTGCATGACTGGTCCGAAGGACGGCACAGGCAAAATGACACTTACATAAACGCAGTATCAAAAGCAGGTGGAATTCCTATTTTACTGCCATGTTTGATAGACAAAAATGCTATTGAAGTTCATTTGACATTAATCGACGGGTTACTAGTCAGTGGCGGCCCGGACGCCGATCCGAGGTATTTTGACGCTGAGCCTGAGCCAGGGCTGGGAGCAGTGAACCCTTTAATGGATGCCTATGAAGTGCCGCTCATACAACGGGCCCTGGAACTGGACATGCCCGTGCTGGGAATCTGCCGCGGTGAGCAGATGCTTAATATCGCTGCCGGGGGTACTTTGATTCAGCACATCCCCGCCACTGTGGCCAAAGCTCTCAAACACAGGCAGGATGCCCCGAGACACTACCCAACTCACACCGTGCAGGTAGCTGGTGATACCAGACTGGCGTCTATGCTGGGAGAGGGATTGCTCCGGGTAAACACCTTTCACCACCAGGCTGTTCTTGATCTCGCTCCTGGCTTTATCTGTAGCGCCGTGGCTCCAGACGGCATTATCGAGGCCATAGAATCCAGCACTCACAGCTATGCTATTGGTGTACAATGGCATCCGGAGGGGATGTGGAACGAATCGTTCAACTACGACGGACTGTTTAACGGGTTCATTGAGGCAGCGCTGAGTTATGGCAGTAAGTAGGCAGAGGGCCAGGCACTTTGGGCTGAAGTTTGGCACACTGCCCACGGGGACTAACAACGCCATAACTGACGTCGCCGGGGTGCTGGTTGGCCACGTGACTTTGCACAGCGGAGAGGGTGCATTGACCCCTGGGCAGGGACCGATCCGCACCGGCGTGACAGCGATATTGCCCCACCCTGGAAACCTGTTTGCTGACAAAGTCGAGGGTGCCGTTCATGTCATCAACGGATTTGGGAAATCTGCCGGTTTGCTGCAAATTCAAGAACTGGGACAGATAGAATCTCCCATACTTTTGACGAATACCCTCAGCGTTGGTGCCGTGTTGGAGGGGGCCATATTATCTGCCATCAGCCAGTCACCAGAAATAGGGATAACTACCGGCACGGTTAATTGCATCGTGGGCGAGTGCAACGATGGATACCTAAACGATATTCAGGGACTGCATGTAAGGCCGACTCACGCCAGGGAAGCTATTGAGAAGGCAACTTCTGGTCTACCTGCAGAGGGCGCAGTGGGCGCTGGAACAGGGATGGTCTGCTACGGGCTTAAGGGAGGCATCGGCACTTCCTCTCGCATGGTGGCCCATCCCGAGCTTCCGTCCCCGTACACGGTAGGAGCTCTAGTATTGAGCAACTTTGGTAAGAGGGATCATCTGACGCTCTGTGGTGTCCCCCTAGGGCCGAGCCTGGCCGCATTGGACCGGGAAGCAAGTCCCGGTGACGGTTCCGTGATGATCGTTTTGGCAACGGATGCACCGCTTGATTCCAGGCAACTGGGACGTCTCGCCAGGCGCGGCGCCTTCGGTCTCGCTCGTAGCGGTTCGGTGGCATCAAACGGCAGCGGAGACAGCNNATCGCTTTTTCCACCACCCGCCGTCATCGTCATGACAATAGACCGCTGCTACTGGAACAGGAGGGTCTGGCAGAGGACGGCGTTTTGCTAAGCGAGATGTTTCAGGCTGTGGCTGAAGCCGTAGACGAGGCCGTGGCCAACTCTCTCTTTATGGCCGTGGATACAGCAGGCAGAGATGACAATGTGGCTCTGGCTATACCGCTGGAGCAAACCGTGAATCTTCTCAGGAAGGTGATTACGTAATGGCTAAACGCAGCAACAAGAAGGCCCCCCCAAGAGCACCGGCACCGCCCACTGTGGAGGAATCAAAAAAACCACCCAAGTTTTCCTTCCCGACCATGCAACAGGAGCAGACGGATCAGGGGCAAGAGATTATGAGTTGGTCCGTTACACCCATGAAATATGATCGCAGGCGGGGAGTCATCCTCGGCCTCAGTACTTTCGCATTTGTGGGCCTGGTGTACTTTGCCTATCGAGATTTTTTCTGGCCAAGCATGGCTCTGCTCTTATCTGTAATATCATTCAGCAGTTTCATCTTTCCCAATCACTATAAGGCGACAACTACGGGGCTACTATACCGCAATGGTGCAGCGGTGGTTTTTCGCCCCTGGAATCGCATTACAAAGTACAAGGTTGCCGAGGACGGGGTGTACCTCGTCATGCAGAAGACAGTGCGCACTAGAATTCTGGGGCCGGGGGTATTCCTCTACTATGGTGAAGTGGACAGAGACAAACTCCATGAAGTGCTCTCTAGTCACATCCAAAGGGCTGACTCCGCGGTGTCATCCGCAGAAACGGAAAAGCAGTAGTTCGAACCAATAATCCAATTATAGGCAGGTGGTAACAATGGTTTTGTATTCTTCGCCAGGCAATCAGGAGGTATCTGAGGAGCGCAAGCTTGATATCATGAACAAAATCACCGACCGCATCGTGCGTCATGGCCTGGTAACGCCGGCAATTTTCTTTTTTCAGATGGGCAAACCCCTGGCGTTTATCGGCAGTCAGTCTGTCTTTATGGCCTCTCCCTTCCTGGGAGCGATTTTCGATGAACAGCTGATTGAGGATTTTGGACACGTTATGTCAGATCGCGAAAACGTCGAGGTTCTTCTCACCATGCTCGAGGAGAAAGATATCGCTGCTCAGGCCAAACTCAAAGAGGCCAAAGAGCAGTTGAAGCTGGAAAAGCAGCGCAAGAAAGAAGAAAAACGTCTGGCCAAGGAATCCAGACAGAAGGACAAATAGCAGCGTTTCGTCTCAGCCCGCACCTGACGCAGTAGCTAGTGCGTCGGGTGCGGGTATACTTTTTTGCCACGGGCGAAAAAAAGGACTATTAAAAAAACTCAGGTATAGTGTATACTTGTCAAAGCAGAGAAGCTTGTTTGTCGGGCAAAGAAAATTGTGTTATGATTTTTTTTGGCCGAAAGAATAACCAAAGTGGTGAAGGAGGATAACCAAAAACATGGCGCAGAACACAAAAATCAGGTCTATCCTTGCTACCGACTGCGGCAGTACCACTACCAAGGCAATTCTGATTGAACTGGTAGATGGAGAATACCGTCTAGTATGTCGTGGCGAGGCACCAACCACCGTTGAGGCTCCCTTCGAAGATGTAACAATGGGAGTACGCAATGCCGTACGCGAAATTGAAGAACTCATGGACCGCGAGTTCCAGGATGACAACGGCATTATCACCCCGCAGGCCGACAGCCGCAAGGGCGTAGATCTCTATCTTTCCACCAGTAGTGCCGGTGGCGGATTGCAGATGATGGTTGCGGGAGTCGTTAAGCAGATGACCGCAGAGAGCGCGCAACGCGCCGCATTGGGTGCAGGTGCTATTGTTATGGACGCTATTGCCATTAACGATGGTCGTCTGCCCTACCAGAAGATCCAGCGTATTCGCCAGCTTCGTCCTGACATGATCCTGATGTCCGGCGGTATTGACGGCGGTACCATTACCCACGTTGTTGAGTTGGCAGAACTGATCTCCGCAGCCGAACCCCGCCCGCGTCTTGGTATTGGTTTCCAGTTGCCTATCATTTATGCCGGTAACAAGGATGCCCGTGGTTACATCGAGAACGTGCTGGGTGAAAAGACTGACTTGCGTATGGTGGACAACCTCCGCCCGGTCCTTGAGACTGAGCTGCTTGGTCCTGCCCGCGAAGAGATCCACAACCTGTTCATGGAACACGTTATGGCCCAGGCGCCTGGCTACAATAAGCTGATGAGCTGGACTCCCGTCCCCATCATGCCTACCCCCGGAGCCGTTGGTAAGATGATTGAGACCACAGCGAAACAGAAAGACATGTCGGTTGTCGGCGTTGATATCGGCGGCGCAACCACAGACGTCTTCTCCGTGTTCGCCGACACGTTCAACCGTACCGTTAGCGCTAACCTCGGTATGAGTTACTCAATCTGTAACGTTATGCTCGAGTCCGGTGTTGACAATATCATGCGCTGGGTACCTTTCGACATCGAAGAGGCTGACCTGCGCAACCGTATCCGCAACAAGATGATTCGTCCGACCACAATTCCGCAGACTTTGCAGGATTTGGTCATTGAGCAGGGTATCGCCCGTGAAGCGCTGCGCCTGGCCTTTGAACATCATAAGTCTCTGGCTGTAGGCCTGAAGGGCGTACAGAAGGTCCGTGACATTTCTGAAGCCTTTGAGCAAAGTGGTTCCGGTGCTTCTTTGGTTGACCTGACCGACCTGGGCATGATCGTTGGCTCCGGCGGCGTTCTCTCCCATGCCGCTCGCCGCGCACAGAGCGCTTTGATGATTCTTGACGCTTTCCTGCCGGAGGGCATTACCGAGCTGGCTGTTGACAGTATCTTTATGATGCCGCAGCTTGGCGTTCTTTCCACCGTTAGCCCTGAGGCAGCACAGCAGGTTTTCGACCGTGACTGTCTGATCCGCCTGGGCACGTCTATCGCGCCAATCGGCACGGCTAAAGAAGGCGAGCACTGCGTAGATGTACATGTTGTCACCTCCGGCGGCAAGACTTATGATGTCAAGGCTTCCTTTGGCAGCATGCACCGCATCGAGATTCCGGAAGACGAGACAGCTGAAGTGACTGCTAAACCTGCCCGCGGCTTTGACATTGGCAAGGGCAAGGGCAAGGGTCATGAGGCCAAGTTCACCGTGAACGGCGGCGTCGTAGGCTTGATTATTGACGCTCGCGGTCGTCAGCCTTTCGTTCTGCCTACTGATAAACAGCAGCGCATTAAGAAACTGATCGAATGGTACAAGGCTTTGGATATCTACCCCATGGATATCCTCGAGAAGTACTTGGGCTAAGGGAGGAGTGAAATAAATGGCTAGTGCATATACCCCAGGATTACTGGTTACAGAGTCCATTTTGGTGCGTAAGCGCCGCCGCCTCCCGATTTTGGGTGAGGTAATGGTTGAGCAAGGCACCAGAGTAAGTCCGCACGACGTGGTTGCCCGTACTAACATCCCGGGAGACCCCGAGACTATTAACATAGCTAACCACTTGGGTCTCGAAGGCGACGAAATCATGGAGTTCATGGTTAAGAAGGTGGGAGACCCGGTGACCACCGGTGAACCCATCGCCCGCAAGTCGTCTTTCTTTGGTCTGTTTAAGACCGACGTAGCCTCACCTGTCGACGGCACCGTGGATAATATCTCTGAGATTACCGGAGTTGTTACTCTGCGTCGTCCCGCGGTACCCGTTGCCATCGAAGCCTATGTCAGCGGTAAAGTAGTTGAGGTTATGCCCAGAGAGGGTGTTGTCATTGAGACGCCCGCCGCTCTGGTGCAGGGCATCTTCGGCGTGGGTGGCGAAACTCAGGGCGAACTGCTCATGGTGGCCGAAAGCAACTCGGAAGTTCTCTCTGCAGACAAGATCAAGCCCGAGCATAAGGGTAAGATCCTGGTCGGCGGCTCGCTGATCACCGGCGACGCCCTCAAGAAGGCAGGAGAATTTGGTGTAATCGGTCTGGTTGCCGGCGGCATCATCGACCGCGACCTGATCGACTACCTCGGACACGACATTGGCGTTGCCATTACCGGTTCTGAGGATATCCCCCTCACCATGATAGTCACCGAGGGCTTTGGCAAAATTAACATGGCCAACAAGACTTTCGAATTGCTGAAGAAACTCAGCGGGTCAACTGCCTCCATTAACGGAGCCACTCAGATTCGTGCTGGCGTTATGCGCCCGGAGATCGTAGTAGCTCTTGACAGCCTGGTCGGCGTAATGGAGCGCAACACCGAGAGCGGCATGGAAGACGGTACGCTCATCCGTATTATCCGCGAGCCCTATTTCGGTCAGCTGGCCACTGTAAACACACTTCCCCCAGAGCTACAGGTGCTGGAGAGCGGATCAAAGGTCCGCGTTCTTACCGCCAAGCTTATGGGTAGCGGCGAAGTCGTCACGATTCCCCGCGCTAACGTTGAATTGATCGAAGGCTAGTAAGCTTTCGAAGGAAAGCACAGGCTAGACCCGTCAGGGTTTAGCCTGTGTTTTTCGCAATTTTATGCGATTGACCTGCCTATTTTGCTTTCTTCGGACCTTGAATCTACTGTAACATTGAACTGAAAGTGCAATTTCTCCAGCCAGACCGAGAGAGGGGTGACCTATATGCAGCCTGAGAGTCTTCTGGTAATTGATTGCGGAAGTACTACTACCAAGGCCCTGCTGCTTATCATGCATGAGGGGGTCTTTGTGGTGAAGGCCAGGACCGAGGCGCCTACCACTGTGGAGGCGCCGGCGGAAGACATCACTCTAGGCGTTATGGCGGCAGTGGAGCAGCTTGAGTCAGAACTGGGATACCTTCTTGTCAGAAATGGCAGGTTTATCTGCCCGTCTGAAGCCGACGGCTCCGGGGTGGATTTCGTGGGTGCGACATGCAGTGCTGGGGGTGGTCTGCAAATTCTGGTGGCAGGAGTTATCAAATCAATGACCGCGGCCTCCGCGGAACGGGCAGCACTGGGAGCCGGAGCGATTGTCGCGGACGTAATCGCCATAGACGACGGACGGACTCATTACGAGAAACTGGCGCGGATTGCTACTAACTGACCGGACATAGTCCTGGTGTCCGGAGGGGTGGACGGGGGGAATGTCAGCCATGTGGTACAAATGGCCGAACTTCTTTACTCAGCCGGTGTAAGGCCGAGACATGGCGAAGGCAAGGTCCCGGTGATCTTCGCCGGAAACAAAGATGCCCGTGACGAGATCAAGGATATCTTGTCCCGTTCATCGGACGCCCGCGTCGTTGACAATCTGCGCCCTCAACTGGAAGTGGAGCAGATTGCCCCGGCGAGGCACGAGATTCAGAACGCCTTCATGAGTCATGTTATGGTGAGTGCGCCGCGCTACTCCCGTTTGACGGAACTGACCAGTATACCGGTCCTCCCTACGCCCGCAGCAGTGGGCCTAGCCATAGAGCAAATTGGCAGGACCAGCGGCAAAACTGTTCTGGCGTGCGATATAGGTGGAGCTACCACAGACTTTTTTACTTATTCGTCTGGACGGCTATACCGCACGGTGAGCGCAAATCTTGGCATGAGTTACAGCATAGCCAACGTAGCGTCACAAGCAGGGCTGCCCGGTATAGGCCGGTACCTTCCCTTTGTCTATGACGAAGTGGAAATATCAAATAGCCTGGCCAACAAGATGATTCGTCCCACTTCTCTTCCCGCCACGCCAGCGGAGCTCGCCCTGGAGCAGGCGGTGGTCAGGGCGGCGCTTCGCCTGGCGTTGCAGCACCATCGTGCGCTCATCGGTGATGTCCGCGGGGTGAGACAACAGAGGGAAATCAGCCAGATATTAGAACAGAATCAGTCCGCTTACGCCGAGGAGGATATGCTCGGCGTTGATGTGATAGTAGGTAGCGGTAGCTCATTGTCAATGGCCCCTCGCCGTTCGCAGGCTATGGCTATGTTGCTGGATGGCCTCAGGCCACAAGGTGTGACCGAGGTTATTCTTGACGGCAGATTCTTGCTGCCGCAGATAGGGCTCATCTCG
>DDWC01000118.1 GCA_002345475.1 Firmicutes bacterium UBA2296 | reverse complement strand
TATCTGGCTGGTACAAATGGCAAGGTGTTTGACCAGTCCTGTTTTGTTTTAAACGATGAGGGCGAGGTAGTGGACATAGAAAGCAAGGGTTCTATCACTCAGCAGGTCCTGTCCGGGGCTGATGGGCTGTGGGTAAAGGCCGAGGCCGATGCTGGATTCGTCTTCGCCGCCTGGAGCGATGGCGTCGAGACAGCGACCCGTCGGGAAATGGCGGTTAATGCTGATCTTTCGGGGNNGACGGCCAACTTTGTGCCTACATATGCTGTAACCGTAGAGGTCTACCCGGAACAAGCAGGCCATGTCAATTACCCCGGCTTACATAACCTGCCCGAGGGTGCAATTTTACCCCTCGTCGCACTGGCCTCAGACAGTTTTCGTTTTGTAGCCTGGAAATCGGGTGAAGAGACGTTGGGAACGGAATCGGTGCTTGATTTCGTGATGCCGACCAGGGAAGTATCACTGAAGGCAGTCTTTGAAAGAACCAATTATCTTCTGCAGTATTTTGCCGGCGATAACGGTGGGCTGATGTCCCTGGACGGGCAGGAAGGTTTTGCAGTACAGCACCTCTTTCATGGTGAGGACAGCGTCGGGGTTCGGGCTGTGCCCGATCCAGGCTATATGTTCGATAAATGGAGCGACGAGCGGCGCGACAACCCGCGCCGTGAGATAAATGTTGCACGCAACTTTACGGCAACGGCTATTTTCAAAGAAGTGCCCAACGTTGTACTCGCACCTCCGACCCTGCATGCAGAGACTCCAGGCCGACCTGCCGGTAGCGTTGTCACGCTCCGGGTGCAAAATCATAATCAGGCTTTGTCCTGGCTATCAAAGGTTTCTGAAGTATGGGTAGCAGATAAGAAGCTAGATAAGAGTGAGTGGAGTACAGGCCTGCTGAGTATTAGTCTGCATGGCGAGCTGATTCCAGAGCTCCAGCAAGCAGGGGATCACGAAATCAGCGTTTACGCTGCCGGTTTTGCCACAGCAAAAGTCAGCCAGAGGGTTACTGCGACGGCAGCAAGTTATATGACTATTGAAACTCAGCCGGCAGGTCCGCAGGCATCAACAGGAGGCTTGCTGGCAAGACAACCTGTTATAAAAATCTGGGACATGTACGATAACCCATGTCTCGAAGGCCCCGGAGCAGAAACCGCAGTTACGGTATTAAAGGCCAGCGGCTTGTGGGAACTGGGGGGCACTTTGACCATCAGTTCTCGTGAAGGCATTGCTGCCTTTGCCGACCTGACAGCTATCAGCGTGACAACCGGTCTGGAGTCCGGAAAGATGCATTTTGAATCTCCGGGCCTCCAGCGCGTCACGAGTGATTCATTCCACATACTAAAAGATGAGATCACCATGGCTCCTCCTCGCCTTACCGCCGATACCTCGGGGAACTATGCCGGCAATACCCTGAAGATTGCCTATGTGTTTGTGCCAGGGAGTATTGGTATAGCCACAGTGAAAGTGGATGACAAGGTTCTGCGGCACCCGCTGCAGGGGAATGCAATTAACCCGGCCCAGTGGTCCTACGACGCAAGCCACATCATGATTCACACCGACAGAATTCCACATATGCAGGCACGGGGCCAGTACACAGTAAGCGTTGAAATGCCCGGCTATCCTCCGGCTAAGGTTGTGCAGACCCTGACCGCTGGTATTGCTCACCGCCTGGCAGTGGTCACACAACCGGCGGGGCCGGACTATGAAGAAGACGGATCTGTTGAGGACTGGCGAGCTCTTGCTGTATATCCGACAGTAGAGGTTTATGATCGCTACGGCAATCTTTGCTTTGACGGGCCCAGTCCGGGCATGAAAATTGCGGTTGCCAAGGGTGATAACGATTCCGCCTGGGAGATGCGACTTAACACATCACAGGACTACATAGTGCTGGACAGTAGCGGCAGGGTGGTGTTTGACAACATCGAGGTTCGCAACCGGGCCCAGACAACTGTTTCTACCGCCACAATACGCATAAGTGGCTCGCCGGCTACCGCTGTTTGGACTTCTGCTTTCGATGTTCCTTGCCAACTTAAGCCGGCACCCCTTCTGCAATGCTACAGCGAGAATCTGGCAGGAGAGAAGATTGTGTTGACGGTTATCTCCGGGAAGACGCAGGCATGGCTAAGCGAGCTGAAGCTGGAGCTAAACTCTTTCACTGACAGGCCAGATGAATGGAGAGAGGTCCCGACGAGCGGGTATCTCTATGTGCCGGAGTTTTCGGCGTTTGTTGTTGATCCTCTTGCAACACAATCACTAATGCTCCGTGGTGAACATACCATCAAAATCAGTTCTCCTGGTTTTCAGCCTGCAGAGCTAAAGGTGCTGGTCAAGGCCAACAGACACGCCGAGATTATCAGTACGCGTATGGTGGTCGGTAGCCAGTACTGGGGAGCACCCCTGATAGTCCAGCCCAGGTTCGAGCTCAGAGACAAATACCGCAACATATGTGCTGATGGACCGTCTGCAACGGGGGTATACGTCACTCTGGAAGAAGAGGTAATCGAGGCCGGAATCCCTGCACTTTGGGCCTACTTGGGTAGTGTCCCGAACACATACGACTGGAATACCGATATGGGCAATCGCCGGGTCCTGGCTGTGAACGGAATTGCCGAGTATCACGGGCTGCATCCGGTGCACCATGGTGGATTAACGTCCAATCTACCTGCTCGATACAAAGTAAAGGTGCCTGGCCTGGTAGACTACTATACCGACTACTTCTACCTGGCCTCTACCAAGCCTGTGCGGGTCGATGAGAGCGGCTGGCCCAGATATCCACAAACTGCTCAGGAAGCGATACTGTCCGCCAGTGCGGGTCCAGAGTTGACGCCAGAAGTCAACATTGTCATCTCTGGTACCAATGTCATTCTTAAGTTTAACCGCAATGCGCAGGAACCTTCCTGGGAGGATTGGCTAATCAGAGACAAGCTGGTGACGGTAGACGGATATCTGGCGCCACAAGGTAGTTTCTGGGTGGAAAAAGGGGACGTGGGAAGCAGTGCCGAGTGGTTCAAGGTCATCATCGATACCAGCAAGGTTCCTGAACTGAGGCAGGCTGGACCCCACAGAATAAGGATATATGCGACAGATCACAAGTGGCATTTGTCGCGTTACTTCTTCCCCTGGAGCGGCAGGCCATACTACTATAACCCTACTTCAAACGTAATAACCATTAAGTGAACCAGCCCGTTGAAAGGGGTGGGTACTGTGCGGGTTACGATTAGCAAGTTACCAGGCACGGCCGAAGAACTAGTCGCGATGGAAGAGCTCGACTTCACATCACCCCATAGCGTGGCCGCCTTCTTCATTGCTGCTTTGTGCTCGTACTCCGTGAGCCGTGAAGGCTGCCTTCATATGATAGACGCTTTGAAAGGCCCACAAAGGCTGAACACTATGGAAAAGCAGTTCATTCACTACCGCATGATGGGCAAGGCATCCTACATTGGCAGGGCCTATCTGGCCGGGGCCGCTCCTGAGAACGACTACACTCCTGATCTGCCCTACACCGTAGTGTTAGAGCCCAACCCAGCCACTTATGAGGAAGACGGTTACGCGACAGTCCTCATCCGTACTGCAGGTGCAGACAGACCGCGACCTCTAAAGCTGCGTCAAAAAGCAGGGCAGTGGTTTCTTTGGGAGTATACGAGTCTGTTTGGCGACATACAAAAACCAGTATCATTTGACCCCTGGCGTTAGTGCTTACTTTGGTGGTTGGCGTGACCCCGTTACGTCGACAGGTTTCAAGCGAACAAATATGAGGAGGTATTTGGTAGTGTTATACAAGAGACGGCGTTTCAATCAGTTGACGGCATTGTTTATGAGCATTTGTCTGATAGTTGGACTTGCCCCGGGTCTACCTGCCGCACTTGCTTCAGGAGACAGGGTGGTAGTACAGCTGACAGATGTCTCTGGGCATTGGGCAGAAGACGTGGTCGGGATGTGGGTCGGCAAGGGCCTGATCGCCGGATACGGCGACAGAACCTTCCGTCCGGACACAGAGGTAAACCGGGCAGAGTTCATGGCTCTTGTGAACAGGGCCTTTGGCTTTGCGGCCACATTAGAACCGGGTTTTGCCGACATAACGACTGGGGCCTGGTACTATGATGACGTAACCAAAGCCCTCGCTGCTGGGTATATGTTTAACCCCGATGAAGTGACAGCAGATCCTGGGCGATGGGTTACGAGGGAGGAGGCCGCATCGGCAATCGCTATCCTCATGAAACTCCCCATTTACGCGGAAAATGCTATTGGTCATCTTGCGGACTCGTTCAATATTTCTGAAGGGCACCGTCAGGCCGTGAATTCTGTAGTCGCAGAAAAGTACATGGTCGGGAATGGTGACGGCACCTTCTCTCCCAAGCGGACCATAACCAGGGCCGAGACAGTGGCCATCCTCTCCCGCATGACGGGTGAGATATATAACCGCTCAGGAGTCTATGACGACTCTGTGGTGTATCAGGGCAACGTAACCATCAACACACCGGATGTTACGCTGGCCAATGCCATCGTGGAAGGCAACCTCTTCTTGACGTCGGGCATTGGGGAAGGCACGGTTATACTGAAGAATGTCACCGTTAAGGGCAAGACTCTGGTGGCTGGCGGCGGCAGCAACAGCATCATCTTAGAGGACTGCGATCTTAACGAGGTGCAGGTAATCAGAGAGGATGGCAAAGTGCGGATTTCGGCCCGCGGTACAACCACGATACAGGTGGTTGTGGTGGAAACTGACGCAATTGTGGACGGTACAATGCTCAGTGAGGATGGAGGTATTCTCACCCTGTATGTGGTTGCAGGAGTGGAGATAGAGCTATCCGGTGATTTTGGCAGCGTTCGTGTAGATGCCCCCGGAGCTTTGCTAAGCCTGCTCGAGGGATCGATTGCCGACCTTATCATTGAGGGTACAGCGTCTGGCACAGCAGTTCATCTTGCGGCAGACACCTATGTTGCGAGCATGGAGATTGGTGCTCCAGTGACAGTTTCTGGACAAGGCGACATTGTGTACGCCCTGATAGCAGAAAATGCCAGGGAAGGAACCAGTTTTGAGAAGCCGCCTGGCGAAGATGACGGCTCCCTTCCGGAGGATCCTGTAGATAACGAAAGCGAAACTCCCGTTTCTCCGCCCCCTATTGGCGGAGGCGGCGGCGTTACACCACCTCCCACACCTACGGCCATAAGCCTGGCCGCTGTAGGTGGAGTTACGGTGCCCACAACCGGGGCAACACCAGTCAGCGTTATCACGGAGACAGCGCAGTATACAGGCACCGTGACCTGGTCGCCTGCTCATGCTACTTTCGCCGCGGGCACGGTCTACACGGCCACCATTACACTGACAGCGAAAAGCGGTTACACCTTATCGGGTGTCACTGCCAACTTCTTCACAGTGGCAGGAGCAACATCCTCTACAAACGCTGCCAACTCGGGCTTGGTCACGGCGGTTTTCCCGGCTACGGCGCCGCTGCCACAGACTTACACCCTAACTCTGACAGGTGATAATATTTCCTCTGTCCCAGCGCCAGGGACTTTGCCCGAGAACACTTCTGTTACTGTGACCGTGGCTCCGGACACTGGTAAGCAGGTCGCCATCTTCACAGTAAACGGTACAGACAGGAAGCTTCAGCTGACTGCTAATCAGTATGCCTTCGCCATAACAAGTGATACCACTGTTGCGGTTGCCTATGAAGACATACCTGCCGGGGGTGACGAGGTTCCGCCGGCCCTGACTGCGGACACCGTTGGCAACTATGTGCGAACCAATCTGGATGTGTTGTTCACCGATGTAGTCGCCTGGAGAACTGCAGTAACGGCGGTTAAGGTGGGCGGTGCTACGCTGGAGCTCGGAACCCAGTACGAGCTTCTGGAGGGCATGCTGAGACTAAAGAGCAATGCCATACCCGCAATGCATTTGCCTGGCACTTTCCCGGTGACTGTAGAGGCGACAGGTTATCAAACAGCCTTTGTCACCCAACCGGTGATCTCGGTCTACTCGGGAAGCGGCACCGCTGCCGACCCATTTCTGATCGGGAATGTGGCGGATTTGGACAATGTAAGACATTATGTTGCCGTACCAGGCCTCCATTTCCGGCAGACAGCCGACATAGATTTGAGCGGCCACAACTGGCAGCCAATTGGTCAGTACTTGCCAGGCCAGGATCAGGGCGCGTTTATGGGGTTCTATGACGGCGCCAATTACACAATCGAAAATCTCGCTATCACTGACAGCAGCGATGTCCACCGCCAGGGAGCCGGGCTCTTTGCGTACACCAAGAACGCAACCCTGATCAGGGTACGCCTGACCGGAGTTGACATTAACATGCCCAATACCGGGAGCGTCGGCGGTCTGGTCGGTGTCGCCCGGAACACGGATATAGCGAACTGCCATATATTTGATAGCACCCGGGTCAAAGCACACATGACGGTCGGAGGACTCATCGGGTGGGCTTACCAAGGCACCGTGACTACAAGTAGCGCCGATGTGACGGTCATAGGTGAAACATTCGCCAATGGCCATGCCATTGAAATAGGTGGTTTCGTCGGCAACTCGAATGGTGCCAATATCACAAGCAGCAGTGCCCATGGAAACGTATGGGGAATTGGAGATGTCGGTGGTTTCGCCGGCAGGATGGACTACGGACATATAACAGGTTGCTATGCAACAGGAAACGTTACTGGGTACGGCACGAGCGCTCGCGATACCGGCGGGTTTGTTGGGTTTAACTGGTATGCGCTGGCAGACATGTGCTACTCCCTGGGTAACGTGACTGGTAGAACAGATGTGGGTGGCTTTATCGGCCGCAACAGTGGCAGTATTACCAACAGTTACGCCCGTGGTAGCGTAACAGCCACAGGCAGCAACAGTGGCGGTTTTGCTGGAACTATCCAGAAGAATAACCCCTCTCTGTTGGGGGGAGATGCTTCATTAATAGAAGGTTGTTATTCCGAATCAGTTCTGAGCAGCTCGGGTGCCAGGGAGGGAGCGTTTCTGGGATACAAGGATGAGACGCTTAACTCCGGCTCTCTGTCCCTGGCTCGCAACTACTTTAATCTGAGCAAGACAGCCCAGGGAGATGGCAATGCCGCAGGCCTCACAGACGAGGACATGAAGAAGCAGATCAGCTTTGCTGACTGGGACTTTGTCAACGTCTGGGCGATTCAGGAGGGTATGGCCGCTCCATACTTGCGTTGGCAGGTGCTGTCCGACGAAGCCCGGCTGAACTCCCTCTCAGTTGTGGGGCACAGCCTGGCGCCGGCTTTCGATGCGAACACTACAAGCTATACGGTCGACGTGGACTCGGTGGTTGACGCGGTTGATTTAATAGTCGCCCCGGTTCACGCAAATGCGTCCATAGCAATTAACGGCACCCTGACGGGGATAGGCACTCCCCGCTCGGTAGCGCTGGGTTCTACAGGTAGCACCACGTCCATAGTAGTAAGAGTAACCGCAGAGAACAATGTGGCATTCATTGAATACACCGTAAGTGTTTACCGGGCTACAGAAGTTGCCTCCTTTACCTTAACCTATTCCGCCGGGCCCAACGGCAGCCTTTCAGGCAGTACAAGCCAGTCGGTTATCTCCGGGGGCAGTGGGACTGCAGTTACCGCGGTGGCAGATGGCGGATACGAGTTTGTGGGCTGGAGTGACGGTGTTCAGGATAATCCGCGCACAGACACTAATGTCACCGCGCACGTATCAGCAACGGCTAACTTTGACCCAGTCGGCACCCCGCCTGCGTGGACCGACACCTATCCTATGGTGTATTCCTTTACCGATCAGGGTTTCAGGATTGGTGTGGCGATGGACACAATAGGTGTGGCCTATTACCTCGTTGTGGCCAATGACTCTGCCGCGCCTACGGCCCAGCAGGTTCGTAGTATGGCGGACTACGGTGGGGTGACGGTGCTACGCAGCGGTGCAGTATACAACTCGCATCCGGATCAGCCGGCCGCTAGCCCATCCCTGGTCGGCCTTAGTCCGGACACCGAGTATGATGTGTATGTGGTTGCTGCGACCGTTGCTGGTGCTTTGCAGGTCTCTCCTGTCAAACTTGATGCCAGAACTCTTCCCCTGCAGGCTCCTCAGTTCTTTACTCTCGTTATCGGGGATGGGGTGTACCCGAGGGTGGATAACGTTGGCAGCAATCAACTGGATATCAAGGCCGGCTTCAATAATAAGACCGGCAGGGTTTACTACGTTGTAGTGTCTGCCGACTCTACTCCTCCCAGTGCCCAGCAGGTTGTTGACGGCCTCGACTACGGAAACGTAACCCTAGCTGCACACGGTGCGTTTGCTGTGACGTCTACGGGAACGGTCTTCACCGAGACGGTATTTGGCTTGGATCCGCTAACTGAGTATGATATTTTCCTGGTTGCAGCAGACAATAGTGACCCCATGAACATGAATCCCACAGTCAAGAAACTCAGCGCTTTGACTGTACCGGACGAGTCCCCCCTGTTCCACGAAGGTTCTCCCTTCACGTACCAACCCAGGGAGTATGGCTTTCGTGTGGCAGCCGGCCTTGACAGGCCCGGCTGGATCTACATGATCGTGGTGACCGCCGGAGCAGATGCCCCCAACTCTGAAGAAGTAAAACAGGGACTGGGCTATCGCGGGGTGCAGGTGCTAGCGCATGGTTCGCTCGAAGCGCCTGATCCTACCTCTGTTTATGACTTACCTGACGTGCGCAGCCTCGAACACAGCACAACTTACGATATCTACGTCGTGGCAGAGGACTCCAGCAAGACCCACATACAGGCGATGCCATCCAAGCTGCAGGAGACAACAACCGATTATGCGACTGCCGAAGCCAACATGAGACCCGGTTATCCTGCTGTGCCGGTGGTGTCCACCACCTCGGCAACGGCAACCGTCAGCACAGACAGAAAGTCGCGTCTCTACTACATGGTCGTGCCGGCCGCTTTTTCTCTGGACAAGGACGCGGTTGTCGCGGGCAAAAGACTCCATGACGAACGACATGTGCAAGTAGCCGCCGGCATGGTGGAGACAGAAGCCTTTGTAGAGATTTCCATACCCCTTGTGGGTCTAAACCCAGGCACACAGTACGCATTCCTGGCCGTCGGCGCCAACTGGTACAACGGCGATTACAGCTCAGGAGTAGCATCTCCGACCCTGTTTACAACTACTGGATCAGCTCCTCCTGATGCCACTCTGGGCATAACCTCCTGGAGCGAAAACGGCTTCAATGTATCCTTCTCCATGAGCAGTGAGGCGGCCAAAGCTTACTACATGGTGGTTCCCGACGGGAGTCAGGCACCAAGTTACAGTCAGCTCATGGCAGGGTCGCCTTATGCCGGTGTCACGCCTCTGCAGGCTGGATCGGTTTCCTTTGGCGCCGGCGGTGGAACCTCCGCCTCCATCACAGGGCTGACTGCCGCCAGCCACTACAACGTCTACGTTGGTTTTGAGGCCGAGTCTGACGTGAATCGGCATACCATAACTCCGATCAGGCTTGACGCATCGACTGCCGGCACACAGCCACCGAGCTTTTCTCAGGGTCTGTCTGTGCGGCAGGTGAGAGACACCTCTGCCGTTTTAGAGGTCGGCATATCCAAGACAGGCTCCATTTACTACATGCTTGTGGCACAGGGCGCTTCTGCTCCCAGTGCAGCACAGGTCAAGGCAGGCACTGGGTACGCTTCAGTGAGCGTGGTCAAGGCAGGTACAATAGCGGCGACAGCTGACGTACTATATTCTGAGACGATATATGGCCTGAGCCCCGCCACCAACTACGATCTCTACGTCGTAGCTGAGGCAGACGGCCTGCTTCAGGCGGCGCCGGTAATGCGTCAGATCCAGACTCTGTCCGCATACATCCCCGTCTTCTCCGGCAATATGCCGATTCCGCTGAGCATCGGCAGCGAGGGCCTGGTGGTGGAGTTCGCACTTTACCAGACAGGTACCGTGTACTATCTGGTTCTGCCGGGGGGTGCAACTGCGCCCACCGCCGCACAGGTCAGGCAACCAGACACATACGGTGGGACGAAGCTATCTTCGAGCCACGTTCCAGATGTGCCGGCAGCCATGCGCACCTCCGTGGAGATAAGCGGACTGAGCCCGGCAACAGCCTATGACATCTATTTCGTGGCAGAGGGGACGTCCGGCGGACTGTCAGCCGCTCCGCTCAAGCGTCAGTATACTACGCTGAGCATGCTGGCATTCAGCACGGGACCTGCCCTTACCGACATGAAATACCATCGTTTCACAGTTGAGGGTCAACTGAACCGACGGAGCGATGTGCACTTCATTCTGATCCCGGTGGGTGCGGCGGCTCCAACCCCGGCAGAAGTTAAGGCCGGAGCCAACTACGGCAGCGTCACGGTGCTACGCAGCGGATCCCTGCAGAATGTGCTTTTCTTCTCGCGCATCATTTCGGAACTTAGTGCGAACACCGGGTATGACCTGTACCTGGTGCTGGAGGAGACGGGCACACTGAGCGGCACCCGCAAGGAATCGCTTACGACGCCTGTGATGCCGACTATTGCCTTCGCCCTATTCCCTCCGACCCCCGTAGCCTATGTGGGCACTAGTTTCATCGGTATCGACATCCGCGTGGCCCTGAATCGTCCCGGTACAGCCTATGTAGCTAGCTTCAGTGAAGGCGAAACCCCCACGCAGCAGCAGGTAATCGACAGCGCTCTCTCCGGTGTCAATGGGGCAGTGATGAACATTGTCCTCCCCGATGTAGAGTACGCTATGATAAAGGACTGGAACCACACCGCGAGAAGACTCTGGATTGTAGTCACCGATGGAGAACAGCAAGGCAACTACATTCAGCCTTCGCCGCAGGAGATCACAGTTCTGACCAGGTAGCCAGAAGTCTGACTCTAGACTTCCAGCCGCCAGTACAGACAAAGCCCTGGAGGGTCTATCCCCCCAGGGCTTTGTTATGTCACTGGTGACGAGGGTAGCGGCTCGATTACAGGCCTGACTACAGAGTGAAAGCCATGTTATTTGTGGCCCGTTTCATCGTCCGGGTCACAGATATCCAGATGCTTAAGCAACTCAGCCACTGTCTCACGCAGTAATTCAATGTTTACATGGTGTCTCGCGCTGCGTCCCACCATGGTTGTTTCCACTAGCCCTGCCTCCTGCAAAATCTTCAGATGTGTGCTAACGGTGGGACGGGAAACTCCCAGCAGTTTGGCAGTGGCAGTGTTGTCCATGCCGAAGTGTCTGATCATGGCCAGAGCCGCCAGCCGGGTGGGGTCGCCGAGAGCCTTCATGCGGTTGGCAAGTAGCGCGGTGCGTTGCCTGTTGTCCGTTTCGGCATCCTGTTTGAAGCCGCAGCTTACGGCGATTATTCCAGGGTGCACACTTACGGCAGACTGTAGCTGGAAAGGATCGATCCAGAAGAAGATCGTCGCCGGAGTGCGGCCCTCCTCACCTGAGACAGCGAGAATCTTGCGCAACACGTGCTGCGAAGGCAACCAGTTGACGTCTGCTGACGAAAGGCTGCCCTGGATGCCACCGAGGTGGCCCCGCGTTGACGCTTCCAGCCAGGTCATGGCCTCAAGCCGTGTCTTTTGCCACGGCGAGTAAAACGTCTCGTGGTACTCGTCCAGGAGCCGCCAGAAGGCATCGGCGAGGTCCCCGTCGGCCAGAACTCGGGCCAGCAGGCGGTACTGATCGCGGGTCCGTTCAGCGAAGTGCATATCAGGGTTCCAGTCCAGACCCTCGCTCTCGTGGGAGGCAATGCGGGCTCTCACGCAAAGATCGACGAACGCTTCTTGTCCAGCCAGTCCTGCTGGGAGCTCGGCGCCTACTCTTTGTCCCAGCTCAGCCATTTTCTCAGTGGCAGTCTGCAGAGTTAATTGACGTGCCATATGCGTGGCTGAGGCGTATTCCGTCTCCAGCATGGTGTCGGACAATACTGCCAGATAGGCGAGCAGGGTTCCTGGATTCCATACACCCGAAGCTAGCTCATGCCACTTCTCTCTCCAGGCAGAGGACTTCTCGGCGGGCACGTCGGGCAGTTGGCAGTTAAGCACGACGGAATAGCCGAGCTCCAGCATCAGTGAGCGGCCTACTATCCAGCTACGCCGATATTCTTTGTGTGTTGTCATACGCTAGCTCCTAACACGGTCAAATTATGCCTGGCAAAGTGCGACTTCTGCGTAGGTCTATGATAATGGCAGAGTGAATGCGTAGTCAATAAGCTGCGCTTCTCTGCACCCGAGGACATTGGCAAGGATTTTTTGCTTCGAGTGCAGAATATTACAGCACGAAACGACTAATCTCGCTATTGGGGGAGTGACTGGATAATGCAAAGCAAATGGACAGAGGTCGAGCAGTTCATAGCAGAGTTTATGGTAGAACACAGTGTGCCGGGACTGACTGTGGCGGCGGCACACGGGAAAGAGATTGTCTACGAGAAAGGTTTTGGCTATCGGGACCTGGCCAGGGGTGTGGACGTGACCCCTGACACCATCTTTGGGGTGGCCTCTCTCACCAAGAGCATCACGGCAATTTGCGTGGCCAAGCTGGTCGACCAGAGAAAGCTGAGATTTGACGATGAGGTCATCAGGTATCTGCCGGAGTTCCGGTTGCCGGGGGGAGCTGACCCGTCACAGGTGACTATTCGCCACCTGCTGACGCACACCAGCGGCATGCCGGCCCTGGACGCATTGAGTGTGTCTTTTAAGAGTCACAGTAGCCCGGACCCCGATGACCCGGCGCCGGTACCGCTGCCAGAGACGCCAATTAACACGTACGGAGAGATGATGGTCTATGTGGGAGACAGGGACGTGCCAGTCCTGGACAAACCGGGACGCGTCTTCAACTATTCAAATGAGGCCTACGCAATTCTGGGAGCTCTGGTACGCCGGGTTTCAGGTATACCCTATGCAGCCTTTGTGCGCAAGAACGTTCTCGAACCTCTGGGCATGGATCACAGCACCATAAGTTTTGAAGAGATGTACGAGCACGATGATGTCACCGTTCTTTATACCAGAAAGGCTGACCATACCCTGCAGGCCTCAACCCGATGGCCCTGTGCCCCGGCCATGCAGGCGGCGGGGCGCATGAAGTCTAACGTTAAGGACTTCATCAGGGTGTTTCAGATGTATCAGAATATGGGAGTGTATGACGGTGTGAGCGTCCTGTCGCAGGATTCCGTGATCCAGAACACCACCGAGCACTTCAGGCATTCGCTGTGCGAAGGCTATGGCCATGCCGTACATGTGCAGCCGGACTACCACGGGTATTCACTCATTTCGCACGGCGGCGCGGGAAAGGGGATTTCTGCCCACGGTGGTTATGTGCCTGAGACCGGGCTTTCGGTAATGGTATTATCAAATCTCGGCGGTGTCCCTGTGCGCAATGTCTGGAGTGCCCTGGTTAACACCGGCCTTGGCCTGCCCATGCTTACCCCGCGTTGTGACTATGTCTATGGCCGGTGGGATGCGGAGGAGGTCAGGCACATACCTCGACACTATAAGACAGCGGAAGGCGCCGACTTTGTCATTGAATACCGGGAGGGAAGGCTGCTGCACCGCCACAAGGAGAGGGAAAGCGAAATCCGCAAAATAGGCGATATGCGCGGCTTGCTCACTGAAAATGGCCTTGATCAGGAGATGAAGTTTTATGCTGCCCCGGATGGCGGCATTAAGGGTGTCGGAAAAGGTAGCAGATTCATAACCCGCGTCGCAGACGCAGTCTAGCGTAAAACAACAGGGGAGGCAGGCAAATGGAATACGATCTATTGCTTAAGGGCTGCAGGGTTATTGACCCGACCAACAAACACAACGGCAAACTCGACGTCGCCATATGCGGCGACAAGATTGGCTTGGTGGCACCGGAGATGGATCCAGGTAGCGCCCGCAAGATACTTGATGTCTCCGCGTCCTGGGCCATTCCCGGTGTGGTGGAAATGCACATGCACACATCAAAGCGTCACCGTGGCGAGAACGCACATCGCATGCTGGCGCGGGCAGGAGTATGTACCGCCGTAGATACCGGTGGCCCTTGGGATGAGTTTCTCGAGTACAGCAAGACCCAGGGCGCGGGACTGAACGTGGGCTGCCTGCAACAGGTGCGCGATGGCTTGACCGTGGCCAGCAAAGATCCGACAAGGGCTGAGTTGAGGGAACTGAGAGACAAATCGATGCAGGATGGGGCCCTGGGCTTGAAACTCCTGGGAGGACACTACCCGCTGACTCCGGACGCTTCACGCCGCGTCATCGAGGTGGCCAACGAGACAAAGGTCTACATTATGTTCCACTCAGGTAGCACTGTGACCGGCAGTAACATTGAAGGATTCAGGGAGTCAGTTGACCTGGCGCAGGGGTTGCGTCTGCATATCCCCCACGTAAACTCCTACTGCCGCGGTCAGAGAGAGCGTTCCCTTGACGAGATTACCGAGGCGCTCAATTTGCTGGAGCGCAACCGCAACCTGGTCAGCGAGTCATACCTGGCCACAATTAACGGCACCAGCGGCGGCTGTATCGACGGTATGCCGGAGAGCAAGGCAACACAACAGTGCCTGGCTCTGGCCGGTTATGAACCGACTGAAGCAGGGTTGGAACAGGCTATTCTCAATGGTTACGCCCGGGTTAACGTCGGCCTGGGCGGCGAAAATATCAACATGACTGGCCCCGAGGCCGTGCGGCACTGGCGCAACAGGGGCACAATGACCTCGGTAAACTTCCCCGTAAACACGGCAGAGAGTCGCTTGCTGTGCGCCGTGATGAAGGACGCCTCAGGCGAGTTCATCATCCCGGCCTTTGCCAGTGACGGAGGCGCGCATCCGCGCAACGTCAGTGTGCGGGGAGCCATGGCTTTGGTTAAGACAGAGTGTCTGACCCCGGAGGAAATGGTGCTCAAGCTCTCCACCAATCCCGCCCGTATGCTGGGTTGCTTTGGCAAAGGCCACCTGAGTGCAGGGGCAGATGCCGATATCACCGGAATCGACCCTGCGACTGGCGAGCCTGTATATAGTATTGTAGGAGGTAAGCTGGTGCTGTGGCACGGAGCCATCGTGGGCAGCGGTACCACTATTGTCACAACGGAGCTGGGTGAAGCCAGAGTCCTGGCAGAGGGCCTGCCTGTGCAAAAAGTTGATGTGGCAAAGACGATGCTCTATCGGCCTTAGTGTTACTTAACCGGCAAGTCATCGGGCAGGGATATGGCGAAACGGCACCTGTCATGTCCTAGCAAGGGAGACTCCAGCAATTCAATATCGAGTTTTGTGCCGAAGATGACTTCAAAGGGGAACTTCACAAAACCTGCGCTACAGTAGCACCATTCTCCGTCTACAGCTACGCCGCCAGCAAGCAGCGCTTCGCGTACAAAGGGGCAGTGGCACACGTGGTACAGCCGCCTGCCGCGGTCCTGTTCCGCAAGAAGGTGCACCGTGTCATAAGGTATTTTTGTCACATAGAGTTTGTTGCCGGAGCGCACGGCGGACAGGATCTCCTGGTTGGCCCGCACGAAGTCGACAACATCCTGGGTAATCACTTGTTCATACCAGATTTTGTTTTCATCGCAGTAGTCCTGTAACTCAGCCACGCCTCGCTGATGATACCCCCGCAAGTACTCGTCCAGCGATGAGGAAGACAGGTACAAATCCCGCTCCTCGTGAAAGCTGTCCTCGCGGATTCCGTGGTTATTGCCTGTGAGAACCTCGCGGCATTGTCCGGGATGCAGGTTGCCCTGCAGGCGTTCCATGAAGTCTGCCGTGCGTG
>DDWC01000011.1 GCA_002345475.1 Firmicutes bacterium UBA2296 | reverse complement strand
AAATACCGATGCGCAATCCGGTGAAGGACCCGGGCCCAAGGGTGACAGCGATCAGTGAAACATCCCTGATTGACACGTCCGCCAGATGCAAAACAGTGTCGATGGCCGGCAGTATCTTCTCAGAATGGCTGCGGGGAATTGACCATGTCAATTCAGATAGAATCGCGCCGTCACTGACAACCGCCGCAGTGGCGACCACCGTCGACGTGTCTAATGCGAGCACTGCCATCTGCACACCCACTCCTTAACCAGATCTGTTTCACCTTTTGCCACCTCAAGTATATGCACCTGTCTGACGTCGCCTTCAGTCTCGATGTGCAGGGTGGTAACCCCGCTGGGTACTCCCTGCAGGAAGTCCCTGCCCCACTCAGCGAAGACTGTGCTCTCGGGCGAAAGATAATCATCAAAACCTATATTCTCGAGTTCCTCTGGTGACTCCAGACGATAGAAGTCGCAGTGAACAAGACTGAGACGTCCTTCGTGAACGTGTATTATGGCAAAACTCGGCGAGTTCACAATGCCGGGCACTGCCAGACCTCTGGCTACACCTTGGACAAAAGTAGTTTTGCCTGCTCCAAGTGGCCCGGATAGCGAAAACACCTCGCCTCCTCGCAGCAGTCTGCCCAGATTCTCCCCTAGGTTTAACATTTCATCGGCGGTGAATACTCTGATAGTTATACTCATATATTACTCCTTGTCCGGGGTGGCGTCCCCGTCAGCAAAGTGGACATGGCCACGTCCCAGTGGCCGGGTCACGCCGTCAGACAGAAGGTAAGCTCCCCGCCCCGCGAGCACAGTCCCTATGCGCACACATCCCTCCAGCACATCACCACAGGCTTCAAGGACCGATGGAGGGATTGTAAATACCAGCTCGTACTCTTCGCCGCTGTAGAGGGCATAAGCCAGCGCGGACTCAGAGTTGCCGGCAACCAGTGATACAGAGGGGTGAACGGGCATTAATGATGCGTCAATGCAAATGGCCACACCGCTGGCCTCTGCAATCTCCCACGCTTCGCTGGCCAGGCCGTCGCTTATATCGTTGGCAGAGCGGCACCCTGCGTCTGCCAGACTCTGAGCCAAATCCAGGCGTGGGACGGGACGGAGATGCCGGCACAGAGCGGCCTGCGCTAGTGGCCCCGACGCGGAAACTTTCCCGCTGTGGATTTCAAGCCCCACCTGGGCCGCTCCCAGCTTACCGCTGACCATAACTACATCACCAGGCTTGGCCGCGCTTCTCATAAGGGCTCGATTGGGATCTACAGATCCCATAAGGGTTGCGCTAACCACTATGCTACTGCCACCGCTGACATCTCCGCCGACAACTGACACACCGTACTCACGGGCACAGCTTCTTATACCATTGTACAGCAAATCGACCCAACTCACTTTAGTAGCGGCGGGTAGAACCAGGGTAATGAGTGCGTAAAGGGGTGTGCCTCCCATGGCGGCAATATCACTGATATTGGCGGTCATCAGCTTATAGCCGATATCGAAGGGATCGGCAGACGGCAAGAAATGCACACCTTCCACCGAGACATCACATGTCAGCAAAGTGGCACCGCTGGCGGGCGACTGCACCATGGCCGCATCGTCTCCCGGCCCCAGCAGGACCCCAGGACCCTTTTCCAGCTCGGCTGTAAGAAGCGCTATAAGGGGGAACTCCCCCAGATCTTTGATTGACATGTGCTACCTCCCATCCGAACTTTGGGATTGTGCTTTGCTTGACACTCCCCGGCAATATGGCTGACAATAGTCTGGACAAGAAAGGACGATGCCAATTGCACGAGAGACAACTGCCGCAATGGGTCGCTGACCTATCGCTGTTGATGGTAACCGCCATCTGGGGTACGACTTTCGTCATCGTAAAGAATGCTATAGACGAAATGACACCCATGTACTTCCTTGCGCTGAGGTTTAGCCTCGCGGCTCTGGTATTGTGGTTCATCCCCGGTACTGCCCGGGGGTTGAAAAATGCCTGGCGCAGGACTCTACTCCCGGGTAGCCTGCTGGCCATGGCCTACCTGTTGCAAACCTACGGCCTGGTCCACACCAGCGCTTCCCGTGCCGGATTCATTACCGGTCTCTCTGTCATTCTGGTGCCGTTATTCGTGAGCTTACTGGATAAGCGCATGCCTTCAGCCCTAGTTCTTTTGGGAGCGCTGATTTCTACCATTGGGCTTTCGCTTATGAGCGGAGGCAGCAGTAATCCGTTAAATGTAGGAGACCTGCTGGTGATGGGCTGCGCCGTCGGATTTGCCCTGCAGATAATCGTCGTTGGGCGACGAGCCGGAGAAATGCCTCCATTGTCGCTGACGCTGGGGATGCTGGGTACCGCCGCGCTACTCTTCTGGCCAGGGGCTCTGCAAGAGCTATTTTATCACGACACCGCTGTGCTCCCAAGTATAAACGCCATATGNNCCGCCATTATGGCGACAAGTCTGGCCTTCTACCTGCAGTGCCGCATGCAACGCTTCACAACCCCAAGCCATACTGCGCTGATATTCTCGGCAGAACCTGTATTTGCAGCCCTCTTCGCCTTCCTGCTTGCCGGAGAGATACTGGGGCCTTTGGGTGTTTTGGGTGGAGCTCTGATTGTTCTCGGAATCGTGTTGGTTGAAGCACTGCCTATGCTCCGCGGAAATTCCTCTTCCGAAACTGCGTAGGAGTGAGTCCGTTGACCTTCTTGAACACGCGGGAGAAGTAGTTCACGTCGTTATAACCCACACGCTCCGATATCGCTCCCACAGACATTACGCTGTCCTTCAACAGTTGCTCTGCTGCCTGGACCCGGACCTGCGTCAAATATTCTACGAAAGTCTGCCCCATTTCCTGCCTGAAGACGTGACTAAAATAGAATGGACTGAGGTAGACTTGGCGAGCAACGGTTTCCAGCGTGAGCGCCTCGGCATGATGTTGCCGAACATAATCTGCCGCCTTCGCCATCATGCGTTCGACCCGCACATTACGCACTTTGCCAATCATATCCAATAGCCCCTCCGAGACAGCCTGCAGTTCTGCGGCTGTCTCTTTGCTTCCCTGGCACTTTAGCAAGCGTGCCACCGCACTCTGCCCGAGCTCCCATACTGTCTCTTCTGGTGCTCCCCCCGCAATAGCGTTTCGACACAGAATGGTCAGTATTTCGACAGCCCTCAGGCAAGCCCCCTTGGCCTGAGGGCGCATATCGTTATGCAGTTGACTGTATATACTGGACAGGCACTCGCGCACTCTGGCTACGTCGCCAATCCTGACCGCGTCGGCCAGTAGCCGGTCAGGCGCCTCATCATTTCCCCGGGTTGGCATATCACTGAGTTCAATCTGTTCAAAGTGAATGGTGCGACCACCGCCCAACAAGTGTGCATGCTCCAGAGCCTGGTAGGCCTCTCCATAAGCCGCCGTCAGGTCACGGACCTGCTCCGCACGGCTGACAGCGACAGTAATACGCCCCTGTGTATGTCGTGACAGTTCAAGCCTGATTTTCTCGGCTTCTTTAACATCATCTTCGACACTGGTCAAATATGATCCCCCAAGAAAACAGGCAATCCGGCCAAAGCCAATACGGCTGGTTACGCTGCTTGCTGCACACAGAATGTCCTGCAGGGCGTCATGAACTACGCTCATCTGCCATTGACGCTCTGCCTCAACCTGATCGGGGGTATTGCCCACGTCTATCAATATGCATCGTGACAACGGCACGGATATGCCCAGTATCTCTTCCTTTTCCCTGAGCCTCTCCGTCACGATAGGCAAGCCGCTGATGATTTCGTTGACGTATTCGCTGGCAATGATGGGTCTCACTCTGGTCAGCTTCGCCACAAGCCGCCTGTGCTCGGACTGTTTTTTCGCCTTCTGCTGCAAGCTCTCCTCCACATCACGAACCGCTTTCCTGACTTCTTCCGAGTTGAACGGCTTGAGCAAGTAGCTAACCACGCCAAGCTGTATGGCTTCCTGAGCGTAGGCGAAATCGTCAAAAGCGCTTAGTATAATTATGCGTGGAGTATCACGCCCCTCCAGAGCTCTGGCCACATCCATGCCTCCCAGAACAGGCATACGCAAGTCAAGAAAGACCAGGTCCGGGGCGACCTTTTCAATCATGTCCAGACATTCTTTCCCATTGCTCGCCTCAAAAACGGCAAACTCTTCTCGCGTGCCGAGGCTGCTTGTCAGTTCCCGACACAGTACCCTTCTCTGAATGGGCTCGTCATCTACTACAAGAATCCTCATGCTATCCCCCCTACTTGACGTATGGCAAAACCAGCTTTACCCGCGTTCCCTCGCCGGGAGTACTGTGTAACTGACAGACCGTATCAGTCCCAAAAAAGTGCTGCAATCGCTTCCTGACATTACCGATGCCAATGCCGGTAGTATGGCCACGGCCAGTGCTGTTCAGAACGGCCTTTTCGATATCACTTAAGCGCTGGGCGGGTATGCCTACACCGCTATCGGAAACGACTACGACTATTGAACCAGCCTCTTTTCTGGCTGTCAGTGTCAAGCTCCCTTCTTCCAGCGACTCAAGCCCATGTATTATGGCATTCTCCACCAGAGGCTGCAACGTCAAGACGGGAATCTGAGCATCCCTGGCCGCTTCGTCGACGCAGATTTCCACCTTGATACGGTCTCCGAAGCGTGCCCCCTGGATGGACAAATAGTCACTGACATTGTTGAGCTCTTCCTGCAGTGATACACTCTGCCCAATCATGCGCAGAGAGTAGCGCAGAAGGCGGGCCAACGCCAGAAGTAGTCCGTTGGTTTCCGGAGCACCTTCCAGGAGGGCCACTCCAGCAATGGTGGCCAGAGTGTTAAAGAGAAAGTGTGGGTTGACCTGAGACTGGAGGGCTTTGAGCTCCATGAACTTGAGCGCTTCCTCCAGTTCAGTTCTCACGCGAATTTCCTCGATTAGCCGGGACTGCAGGGAAGCGGTCTCCCGCTGCAACTTGTGCGCTTTCAGATAGCTGGTGATGGAGGAAGCATAAGCGTCACAGGCGTCGGGTGCTGCCGCCCGCACATATCCCACCGTGCGGCCTTCGTAACTGATCGCTGCCAGGCACATCTGTTCTGGTAATTGCGCAAATGCAATTGACTGGCCCTGGCAGTCCAGCAAGTCATAGGCCCCCAGGAACTTCCGCAGAGGTTTCAGAAATTCCCTCAAGCCGTCCGTCATCAGTTCTCTCATATGCTCACCCTCCCACTGGTTCAAGATTAGCAACCGGAACGACCCTGACCTCTTTGTCAGCGAACTGGACATGGACAGCCAGAACACGGCTCTCAGTAGGCAACAGAGCTGACAAGGGTTCGCTTATCACGACTCCCATTTCGCCAAAATGTGGTGCCCGGATTACCCGCACACTGATACCTGGCCCCATCGGAACGGCGGGACCGCTGGAGGCAAGAGCTGTAATTGCATGACAATCAGGGACGAAGACTTCTGGTCGAATCACGCCTGATCGCACCTGCGTTGCACCCGACACGTATGCCAAACGGTGTTGCAGGCTGCTGAGGGTTGTTCTCACTGTTTCCCGCATTGGCAAGTGCCCAAACCCTTCGGTCAGTATCACCGCCAAAGTGTTCTCAAGTCCGGTTATGGCGACGCCTAGGCTGTAGCCCAGGAACCGGTCCAGGTCTGTCTTGTGTATGCCTCCGGTTATGACCGCCTTGCAGCCGATTCTCGTTGCCCTGAGCAAAAACTCAGGTGTGACCCTGGCGCCACCCACCAGAACTGCACCTTCATGGCTCGGCAGAACATGCTCGGCGGTAAGACACTTGTTAGGCTCAACAGATAGGCATTCAATAGGGCCTTGTACTTTGTCACCTATGCCAAATACACCCTGGATCAGCGCCCCTTGACTGCGGATCCATACTCCCTGGTCGGCCATCACTCGTTCAACTACACCCGGGTAACCCGCCACTATGGGCATGGGGGCACCCCGCAACGTAATCCATCCTGTGTAGGGAGAGATTCGCTCGACTGTACCGTTATCTGGCGCCAAGAATTCCTTTCTGTTGAACAAACCTCTGGCTCTGGCGATGACCTCGCCACGAAATATGGCATCATTTTCGCGTTTCAACATAGCTGCAGGAACATCAAAGGGAGAAATGTCCAGTTCGTGCGCCACACAATGCGTGGTCATGTTACCTTGCGGGTTCATCTGCCCGATCACCGTGTCTGCCAGCACTGTCTCGCCGACGGAAACAGTGATTGAACCATGCAGTGGCACGTAACGTAGCCTGGTGAAACTAGTACAGGGATGGCACACTAGCCCTGGTGAGAAAAGCCTCATAAACTCCCACCCCCTCGACGCGCAAAGTCCGCCAGCACTGCAGGCGGAAAGAGGTCCAGTTCGCGGGCCTGACGCAAGGCCCATGAAGCGGCCTGCGAGTTGCTCGTTGGCTCGCGAAGCGGCCGCCCTCGACCATCAAGTACCAGCCCCACGACTCCGCCACTGCTTGAGAATGTCAGGACCTTACCCGGCCCGGCGCCGACGTCAACCTGGCCGATAGGAGTTACAGTGAGCCTTCTAGTAGTTTCTGACTGAAAGGGTATGCGAAAGAGATCGCCAGACCGGATAACGCGCTCAACGCTACGGCCATCGGCCAGGTTCAGTGACACTCGAGCCAGATTCTCACTCAGTCTCGTGTGGCTGCAAACAGGAGCAATCACTGTCCCCAGCGGTATAAGTCCTTCACTGGCGAGAAGCTGCCATGCAATATCGGGATAGTGCTCCGAGATGAGCCCTATCTGCGGCAGC
>DDWC01000028.1 GCA_002345475.1 Firmicutes bacterium UBA2296 | reverse complement strand
CTTACCGCACAAACGTTCACCAAAGAACGCGCGTCTTCCGGAGAACGCTGGGCAATCTCGAGCCACTCCGACTTAGCCTTGTCCAACTCCCCCTTGAGTACATAGACTTCAGCCAGAGAGTGGTTAATCATGTTGTTTTCGGGCTGGAGCTCCTTGGCCTTGAGGAAGTTGTGCAAAGCCGCGTCAACCATACCGCGCAGGGTATAGATTTTGCCCAGGAAATAATGGGCGTTGGCATTCTTTTTGTCGAGGGTCAGCACCTTCTTCCAGGCGGCCACTGCCTCGTCCAGTTCGCCCACTTCGGCATAGGCAATGCCCAGGAGATAGTGGCTCAACCAGTGCTTGGGGGCCAAACTCACGGCTTGTCGGAAATGGGTGATAGCTTTCTGATATTCTCGCTTCTCCATGAGAGCGACTGCCAGATCATGATGCGCCGTGGCATTTTTAGGGTTTTGCTCCAGAGTTCTCTCACAGAGGGCAATTATCTTCTCCAGTTGCTCGGCAGATATCTTCTCGGTCACAACGAATACCTCCTAGTGTCAGTCACGTGGGTTACCTGTAGTAGTTAGCCATTAAGCTACTAATATCCTGCTCACAAGCAAAAAAAGGAGCCCTTTCGGGCTCTTTGTCAGCGCCACATGCCCCGTGCATAGGACCTGACATCCTGGGCGAACTGAGTGACACTATAGGAGATCTGTTGCCAGAGTGTCCAATCCACCGTATACACACTGCCAATTCTAGCTTCAGGGCCTGAAACGAGCACGCTACGTATGAGGGTGATATTACCCTCCACCGAGCCAAAAACAGTGAGATGACCGTTGACAACCTTTATGTCTCCCCGAACATTGACTCCACTGGGAACCACGATGTTTCTCCCCTCAACCTGGATCGTCGCCGCCGAGTCACTGAGAGCCACAAAGGGACGCTCCTGGTTGAGCATGGCATTAAGGGGCAATACAAACAATGCCAGCGCAGCAGCGACAGCAGCAATAGTCTGCAGTTTTGGCAATCTCACTCCGAGCACGCGTTTCCTGGCACTGGCGGGAACACTGGCCATGACCTTGTCCGCTAATCCTTGGGGCGCGCAAGCCTTTGGTAAAGCCCTTATTCTGCGTCCCAATAAGATGTGCTGCTCGTAAATCCCCTTGCACTCAGGGCATTCGTCAATATGCTCCATCCCAGCTGGCGGAGGAGCCATGTCCTCTTTGGCTTCAACAAACTTGTCCAGCCTATGCAAAAACTCCTGGCAATTCATATTATCTTCCCCCTAATAATCGAGAACTCCGCTGGACAGCAACCTTATCCGCAAAGCCTCTCTTGCCCTGTGCAGCCGGGTCTTCACTGTGGTTACGGGCAGTTCCAGAGTTCTTGCCATGTCTTCGTAAGACATTTCCTGCGTATACCTAAGTAGCAGTACCGCACGATACGCTGTCGGTAGCTGCATAATAGTCTCCTCTATCTCTGATTTGAGATGGGTGAAGCTCACCTGCTCTTCAGGCCCGGGGCAATCGCTGGCGACTTGCCATGCTATGCCGCTCTCTGTATCTGAGGCAATTGGTTCATCCAGATACAACATGGGTTTTCGTCGCCTCATCATATCGACGGCGGCGTTTTGAGCGATGCGATAAATCCAGGGAGAGAACCGCAATGTGGTGTCAAAGGTGTCAATCTTGGCGTACGCTCGCAGGAAGGTCTCCTGAGCCAGGTCTTCAGCATCCTCTCTGCTGCCAGTGAGGCGGTAAAGATAATTAAAGATCTTATCCTTGTACAACTCCACGAGCTCAGCGAAAGCGGTGCGTTCGCCCAGTTTGGTCTTTTCCACCAGGACTCTATCTACATAATCCACTTTCTGCCCTCGCTCTCTGTCCCTCATTGTTCCTTACGATAATACCACGGGTTAGTTTCATAAAAAAGTGCATGTTGACGCTTGGCGTTTAGCGCTTGGCGCTTGGTTAAGCTGTGGCAATAATTAGAGAGCTCCTAGCTCGTGGCTCTTAGCTCTTCGCGGTTGATCACGGTGGTAACCCGAACGACGATGGCCTGGGTGCAATAGCACCCCTGTACAATGAAAGGCGCGAACTGAGTCAAAGTAGTATGACGTAACTTACGTACGCCCACGCGCTTTCGTAGCCCTATACTGACAGCTAACAGCCAGGAGCCAAGAGCTCTCCCTCAAGCGGCAGAGAGCCACCCCTGCCAGGATGGCTCTCTGCTTAACAGCCGTTTTCTTATTGCTGAGGCTTGAGCGGGGCGAGTACCTGCGTCAAATCGGGAAGCCCGATTTCCTGCAGCTCATAGCGCACCCGGGTAGAAGGTTTGTCAAGCTTGAGTACCCTTCTGATGTCTATGGGAGTTGCGACGAGCACTACATCGCAATCTGTAGCCTTGATCGTCTCCTCCAGCTCGCGAATCTGGCTTCCTCCGTACCCCATGGCCGGGAGTAACGGACCCATGTGGCGGTATTTCTCAAAGGTCGCGGCTATAGTGCCTACCGCGAAAGGCCTGGGATCCACCAGCTCGCTGGCGCCAAACTTCCCGGCGGCCACAACGCCTGCTCCGTAGGGCATTTCTCCGTGGGTCAAGGTCGGGCCGTCTTCGATAACCAACACGCGTTTGCCACGAATCATCTCAGGCGATTCCACGAAAATCGGGGAAGCGGCCTCAATGACCACTGCCGCGGGGTTGTACTCGGCTGCGGCACGGCGCAGTTGTGACACTGCTTCGGGATTTGCCGTGTCCACTTTGTTAATCAGCAACACATCCGCCATGCGCAGGTTCGCCTCACCGGGATGATAAAGCTGCTCGTGCCCTGGTCTGTGTGGGTCCAATAAGGTAATGTGAATGTCAGGTTTGTAGAAAGGAGTGTCGTTGTTGCCGCCGTCCCAGACAATGACGTCGGCCTCCTTCTCCGCTTCACGCAATATTTCTTCGTAGTCCACGCCTGCATATACCACTATGCCGCGGTCGATATGTGGTTCATATTCTTCACGCTCTTCGATGGTGCACTTATGCCTGTCGAGGTCCTCGTATGTGGCGAATCGCTGGCAGCTCTGTTCCACCAGGTTGCCGTAAGGCATTGGGTGCCTTATGGCCACGACTCTGTGCCCCATGGCTTTGAGAACATCGCAAACCTTGCGCGTTGTCTGGCTCTTGCCGACACCGGTTCGCACAGCGCACACCGCAACCACAGGCTTAAGGGAGGATATCATAGTCTTCTCTGCCGACAACAGGGTGAAGGCTGCTCCGTGGGTAATCACCTGGGTAGCCTTGTGCATTACGTAGACATGCGGCACGTCGCTGTAGGAGAAGACAACCTCATCGACATTCAGTTCTGAAATCAGGGACAGGAGTTCACTCTCGGCGTATATGGGGATCCCTTCCGGGTAGAGGGGCCCCGCCAGCTCCTTAGGGTATACTCTCCCCTCTATGTCGGGTATCTGTGTCGCGGTAAAAGCCACTACCTCATAACGTTCATCCTGACGGTAGCAGACGTTAAAATTATGGAAATCCCGGCCCGCTGCGCCCATGATTAATATGCGACGTTTGTCCATACCATTGCCCCCTTCAATCCAGTACATTCGACTTTGGTAGCCGTCTATAAGGTTGCCACCATCACAGCTTTGATGGTGTGCATGCGATTCTCTGCTTCGTCAAAGACAACTGAATGTCTGCTGCGGAAAACATCGTCAGTCACCTCACGGACGTCAAGCCCTCTTTCGTGGGCCTCGCGGGCCACACCGGTCTCCAGGTCATGGTAGGCGGGCAGACAGTGCATGAATATGACGTCGGGGTTCCCGGTAGCAGCAATCATCTTCATGTCGACGCGGTAGGCGGTCAGCAGCTCCACTCGGCGCTCCATCTGGTCCTCTTCACCCATGGAAACCCAGACATCTGTATAGACTACATCAGCACCCGCGAGGCTCTCGTGATTATCTGATATCTCGATAATGGCCCCAGATTGCGCGGCAACCTCACGGATTCTCAACAGTGAGTCCTCAGACGGCCACAGTTCCTTGGGGCCAAGGGCTACGAAGTGCATGCCAAGCTTGGCGCACCCATACATCCATGCGTAAGACATGTTGTTTCTGGTGTCGCCCACGTAGACTACTTTCACCTTATTGAGCGGTTTAGCCACGTGTTCCTCGATAGTCAGCAGATCAGCCAGAATCTGTGTCGGATGGTCCACGTCAGTGAGCCCATTCCACACTGGCACGCCAGAATGCCTGGCCAGACTCTCCACGATATCCTGCCCATACCCGCGATATTCAATGCCGTCGTAGTACCTGCCCAGCACCTTGGCGGTGTCTTCCAGAGACTCTTTCTTGCCCATCTGTGAGCTCTTGGAGTCAAGGAAGGTCACGTGCGCCCCCTCGTCCAGAGCCGCCACTTCAAATGCGCAACGAGTGCGAGTCGACGTTTTCTCAAACAGCAGTACTATGTTCTTTCCCTTGAGGACCTCGTTGTGAATACCTGCTCGCTTCTTGGCCTTCAGGTCCCTGGACAAGTCCAGCAGGTAGCGGATTTCCTCTTTCGAGAAATCCATGAGAGTCAGAAGGCTTCTCCCCTTCAAATTGACAGGCATACTTAACTCCTCCTTAAAATGTGTTTATGGGCACTAGCTACTCCACTGTTATGATGGTCCCCGCATTCCCCTCCAAAGCGTCCAGCGCCAGGTCCAGGGCTGTAATTATGGAGCGACGCCCGCCGTTTTCCAGGAACTTGATAGCCGCCGCCATTTTTGGTCCCATGCTGCCAGCCTTGAAATGGCCCTGTGCTGCATACGTTCTGGCCTCAGCCAACGTTATCCTGCCCAGATTGACCTGCTCAGGAGTGTTAAAGTGTAACGCAACTTGAGGCACATCGGTCAGTATCATCAGAGTGTCCGCCGCAACGTCCAAGGCCAGCCTTTCACCCGCCAGATCCTTGTCGATTACTGCCTCTACCCCTACCAGTGAGCCGTCTCGCTGAACAACCGGAATACCTCCGCCACCCGACGCTATCACCAGATAGCCCGCGGCCAGCAACGCGCTGATTGCATCTCTTTCCACTATTTGCACAGGCATAGGGGAGGGCACAACCCTGCGGAACCCG
>DDWC01000065.1 GCA_002345475.1 Firmicutes bacterium UBA2296 | reverse complement strand
GCTTTGATAATGGACGCGTTTCCTGACGCGTTGGTCCTGACAGCGCAAAAGGGTGAGCAGGCACTTGAGCTGGCTGCATTCAAAGACCCCGATGTCATATTGCTGGATATTATCATGCCCGGCATGGATGGATACGAAGTTTGTACAAGGCTCAAGGCAGACATCAGGCTACGTGACATTCCTGTGGTTTTCGTGACCGCGATTAAAGGAGACAAGGAAAGCCGGATCAGAGCGTTGGAATGTGGTGCTGAAGCATTCTTGTCAAAACCTGTAGATGAAATAGAACTGACCGCCCAGGTCAGGGCCATGCTGAAAATAAGGGCGGCAAACATGCAGAAGAGGGACGAAAAGGAACGGCTGGCAGCATTGGTCGCCGAAAGGACCAGAGAACTGACAGAGTCCAATGCCAGGACACTGCAATTGCTCGCAACGCTGGAGAGAGAGCAAGCGCTAATCGAAGCGATATTTGACAGCATACCAGGCTATCTGTACGTCTATGATGATAAAAGCCGTCTGGTAAAATGGAACAAAAGACATGAAACCATGACCGGATATGACGCAGGGGAACTATCCCAGAAATCGCTTGAGGATTGGTTCGATCCGGACGACTTGATGCGAGTTAACGCCGCGGTTAGTGATATCTTTGAAAAGGGTTACGGTGAAGTGGAAGCAGAGCTAATCTTAAAGGACGGGACAAGAATGATGACCCGTTCCAGCGGCGCTCCGCTGATCTCAAATGGAAAGAGATATTTTGCCGGGATTGGCGTGGATATTACGGAGCGCAAGCGGATGGAAGAACAGCTCCAGCAGAGTATGGACGACTTGCTGGAGTCACAGCGAATCGCTCATCTGGGTACGTGGCGGTTGGATCTGGCTACGAATCAGGTAGTGTGGTCCGATGAGCTTTACAAAATGTATGGTTTCGATCCATCCTTTCCGCCTCCGCCTTACACAGAACATATGAAGCTGTTCACTCCAGAGAGTTGGGAACGACTGTCGACCTCTCTGGAGCGCACAACAACATCTGGATTGCCTTACGAACTGGAGCTAGAGACCATAACTAATGATGCTTCCAGAGGATGGATGTGGGTGAGGGGCGAAGCGGTCCGGGACGCTGACGGTGCCATCACTGAACTTTGGGGAGCCGCCCAGGATATCACGGAGCGCAAGAAAATTGAGATGGAGCTGCTTCACTTAAGCCACCATGATCATCTCACTGGACTATACAACCGAAGATTCTTCGAACAGGAACTGCTGAGGCTGGACACCGACGAAAACCTGCCTTTGTCAGTAATTGTGTGTGATGTTAACGGGCTAAAAATGGTCAACGATTCATTTGGCCACGATTCGGGAGATATTCTTCTCCGGAGCGCAGCTAACGCTATCAGACAGGCCTGCCGAAAAGACGATATTATCGCCAGAATCGGCGGAGATGAGTTTTTGGTTTTGCTTCCCAAGACCACAGCCAGTGAAACAGTGGCAATTGCCAACGGCATTAAGGAGCTGGCGTCCAGGGAGAAGGTAGCTAGCATTGAACTTTCGATTTCCTACGGATACGACACGAAGACAAGTGGCGGCCAGTCAATCGTCGAAACCATGGCCAACGCTGAAAACCATATGTATCGGCACAAGCTGTATGAGCGTTCCAGCATCAGGAGCAAAACAATAGACCTTATCATGACCACTCTGTTCGAGAAGAGCAATCGAGAGGCGATGCACTCAACTAGAGTAAGCCGTATTTGCCAGTCCATTGCAGGAAAACTGGATATGACCAAAGATGCGGTGAACCAGATGAGAATTGCCGGGCTGATTCATGACATCGGCAAAATCGGTGTCGATGAAAAAGTCCTCAACAAACCGGAAGGTCTTACCGCTGAAGAAAGAAGAGATGTGGAAAGGCACCCGGAGATCGGCTGGAGATTGCTCAGTTCGACCAACGACTTCTCGGAATTAGCACAGTTCGTCCTCAGTCACCATGAACGGTGGGACGGCAAAGGATATCCCAGCGGTCTGATGGGTGAAGCGATACCGCTTGAGTCTCGCATTATCGCTGTAGCTGACGCCTATGATGCCATGACCAGCCAGCGAAGTTACAAAGAAGCCTTGGACAAGGAAGAAGCCATCAGCGAGCTGCAGAAATGCGCTGGGACACAGTTTGACCCCACCATCGTGGATGTTTTTGTTAACAGGGTGTTGGCTGACGACAGAGTTTTCAGAGTGCGGAGACCTTCCCCGGCCAGGCATCCGGAAATGTAGGATGCGGCTACGGCCGTCGTGGTATAGGACTGGTTCTCTCCAAAGAGTCAACCGCTTGTCGGTTGGCCTTTTTTTGGTCTAAACGTTGCAGTATCAGGGGTTTGTGGCCTATCGCGATGATCAGGGGCTATACACTCAGGGACATGGGGCAATTATGGTGGTGTAAATGAGTAGTAAATGTTATATAATAAACAGTGCCTCAATAATATAAAATGAAATATAGACATCAAGTAGGAGCCTGTATGCGCGGCGGATGAGGCGGCTGGCCGAGTGGAAGCAATCAGACTGCTCGTCATTCCCAGAATGACGGAAACAACGATTACATTCTCAAATGAGGAATTAGGAGTGGAATGTGCATGGTTAACTTTAACAAGGCTAAATCAGCCCGCCTGTTGCTGGCTCTGGTTCTGACGGTTACTTCCCTGGTGGCTGCGGCCCCGGCAGTGGCCCTCGCCGCAGAGCCAACGGTAACACTGGGGACAGCCTCAGGATTTGGGGTATTGGCAGGTTCGACCATCACCAATACCGGAACAACTACCATTGGCGGAACAGCGGGCGGCAGCATTGGGCTGCATCCCGGAGACGGTACTATCCTGGGGACTTTCCCTGGGCAGGCAGGCGTGACATTACTTAATGGCACTGTGCACCTCTATGACGGTGTCGCAGAACAGGCCAAAGTAGACCTTTTGGCCGCTTATACCAGTGCCGCCGGGAGAACATCCAACTACACCATTGCTGCGGACCTTGGTGGCACAACCCTGACGCCCGGGGTCTACACATCAGCATCCAGTATCGGAATATCGGGGATTCTCACCCTCGATGCTGGCGGCGATGCCAATGCTGTTTTCATCTTTCAGGCCGGATCGACACTGACCACGGCCACAAATAGTGAGATCAGGCTGATCAATGGGGCCCAGGCCTGCCACATCTTCTGGCAGATTGGCAGTTCCGCGACACTGGGGACTGACTCTCACTTCGCAGGACACATTCTGGCCATGGAATCAATCACAGCGACTACCGGAGCAGAAATAAACGGGCAGTTGCTGGCGATTGCAGGAGCTGTCACCCTGGACAACAATGTCATTACCAATGATCTATGTAGCCTGTCTGCTGGCTCGCTGAGAGTTACCAAGGAAGTGCAGGGGCCTGTGACTGGCCTTACCCTGCCTGAATTTGTGGTAACGGTTACTGGACCTGGAGAGTTTAGCGACACGCAGACTATCGCATCGGGTGCTTCATACACATGGGAGAACCTCGTATCCGGCGTCTACACAGTCTCAGAGGGAACTTTAAGTACAGAATGGAATGCAGTAGGAACCGGTGAACACGATGTGCAGTTCGGTGAGGTTACCGACGTTACCCTTGTCAACACGTACACCGCGGTGGTCGCGCCAGTCTATGGCAGGCTCACCGTAGCAAAGGTTGTTGCCGAAAATACCGGTGACATGAGTCTGCCACCCTTCGTAATTACGGTTACGGGACCCGCGGGCTTTACGGCAACCAGGACCTTGGCCAACGGCGAACTGTACACCTGGGAGAACCTCGTACCCGGCGCGTACACTGTCACCGAGAGCCGTACCGGACTCAGCAGTGAATGGACGGTCACCGGCGAGGGCGCGGTTCAGGTAGTTGCCAATCAGACGGCGATTGCCACAATAACCAACTCCTACATCGCTGTGGTTGCAGAGCCTTACGGCACGCTGACTCTATCGAAGACTGTTGCCGGCAACATCGGCGACATGACATTGCCACTCTTCGTGCTGACGGTAAACGGACCTAATGGTTTTACCGCAACGAGAAGCTTCGTCCATGGACAATCATACACTTGGACCAATTTAGTGCCCGGGACCTACACTGTCACCGAGAGCCGCACCGGACTTAGCAGTGAATGGACGGTTACCGGCGAGGGCGCGGTTCAGGTAGTCGCCAATCAGACGGCGATTGCTACAATAACCAACTCCTACATCGCTGTGGTCACACAGCCATACGGCACGCTGACGCTTTCTAAGGCAGTTGCTGGTAACATCGGCAACATGACATTACCCATCTTCGTGCTGACGGTCAACGGACCTGATGGCTTCACTACAAGCAGGACCTTCGTGCACGGTCAATCATATACCTGGGAAAACCTTGTACCCGGCGCATACACCGTCACTGAGAGCCGCCTTGGCCTCAGCAATGAGTGGACGGTTACCGGCGAGGGCACCGTTCAAGTGGTCGGCAACCAGACCGCGCTGTGGACAGTAACCAATACCTATGAAGCAGAGATTGTGCTGGATGTGGACACTGACCTGGAATTGCCTGATACCGGCGTAGACGCTCCGTTCATGACTTACCTGGGCTTGACCTTGCTGGGACTGGGCTTGGTAGTGTGGCGGAAACAGAGTTAGAATGATTTCCGTTTTGAGCACTACTGGGCATCCAGAACAGGCGCTTTCGCTTCGGCGAAGGTTGCCTGTTTTGCCCTGCCCAGCACCTACCCAGGATTTTCATCCGAAATGTAAGGTGGTGTTGAAGAATGGGGTTTGTTACTACTTCACAGGGCATGGGCGAAGCGGAGAAAGCAAAAGAGTCACTCTCCGTCTCTGAAACACGCTTTCGCCGGCTTTTCGAGAGCGCTAAGGATGGGATTCTTATCCTAGACGCCGAGACCGGGAGAATTATGAACGCCAATCCCTTTTTGCTTGACCTTTTAGGGTACCAGGAGAAAGAAGTCCTGGGTAAGTCTATTTGGGAAATAGGGACATTCAAAGACCTGGGGGAAAATGTAGATAATTTCATTGAGCTACAGCAGCAGGAGTATATCCGCTATGAAAATCTGCCCCTGCAGACCGCGAGTGGCCGACATGTGGATGTTGAGTTTATCAGCAATGTTTACATGGAAGGCCAACATAAGGTGATTCAGTGCAATATCCGCGACATCACCGAGCGCAAGCGCTCGGAGCTTTTCCATGACCTTGCCGGCGATGTTCTCGCCATTCTAAACGAGTCCGGAGAGCTACATGATTCAGTGCAGCGTATTCTTGGCATCATCAAGTCGAAGACCGGGCTTGATGCCGTAGCCATGCGCCTGAAAAGTGGAGATCACTTCCCTTACTTTGCACAACTGGGGTTTTCCGATGCCTTCCTGTCTGCGCAGACCTCACCGGAGGTGGGTGAGGCTGTTGCGGGGACCGAGCCCAATCCCGACGACGGTGTCAAACTGGAGTGCGTCTGTGGGCATATCCTCCGAGGTGAGGTCGATCATGCTTCGCCCCTGTTCACAGAGTACGGGAGCTATTGGTCAAACGATCCTCCAGCCTTGCCGGATATCTCGGCTGAGACTCCTCTGTCACCACTTCCGGTGAGTCCATGCTACGGAGAATATGCCTCCATGGCATTAATTCCCATTCGCCGGAGCCAACAGATTGTCGGACTGCTGCAACTTGGCGACCGCAGGCAGGGGCAGTTCACCCGGGACAGCATCAGTGCATTGGAGGACATCGCGAGCCGCATTGGAGAGGCCCTGGCGCGTAAGCAAATGGAAAAAACATTGCGGGAAAGCGAGCGAAAACTCAGCAGTATTTTGGACAATATTACGGATGTCGTCTGGTCTTTGTCCTTGCCGGACATGGGAATTTTCTATGTCAGTCCGTCAGTAGAAAAGATGTATGGGCGGTCCGCGGCAGAGTTTGTAGCAGACCCATCGCTGTGGCAGGCGGCCGTTCACCCCGACGACCGCTCCTTGACCGCGAAGGCCTTCGCCCAGCTATATGCCGCGGGAGCAGCAGAAAGGGAGAGCCGCATTATCCGGCCTGATGGAAGTGTGGTGTGGGTTCATGACAGATCACAACTGATATATGACGAAGCACGAGTGCCTGTGAGAATTGAAGGCATAGCCGCCGATATCACCGATCGCAAGCTGGCCGAAGAATCGCTTAAAAAGCGACTGGCTGAACTCGAAGCCATCTACAGGGTGTCATCTACCTTGCGCACGGCTGAAACACTAGCCGAAATGTTGACGCTCTTACTCAGCGAAATCCTTGACGTTCTGGAGACCACCGCAGGAGCCATTTGTCTGTGTCATCCCATCAGTGGTCAGCTTAGCTTTACCGCTACCCAGGGGTGGTTTGGCCAATTAGATGATGCCTTCTTTGAGGCCGAGAACGGCATTTCCGGGGCAGTGCTTAGCTCGGGGCAGGTTTTGGTGTCCAGGGAGTACGCCAAAGATTTCCGGGTGCAACCTGATGAAGGAGTACCTGATGGTTGGGGGGGAGTTTGTCTCTCGCTGCTTAATGAGAACGATGTTGTGGGAAGTCTGTATGTTTCAGTTCCCTTGCCGCGCGAAATCACTCCTGAAGAACTGAAGCTGCTTACTTCCCTCACCGAGATGGCTGGCACAGCTATACACCGCATCAGCCTCTTTGAAAGAAACCTGCGCCATCTGGAACAGATGCAGGCCCTGCGCAACATAGACATGGCTATTTCCGGAAGTCTGGATCTTCGCGTCACATTCCGCGTCATCCTGGACGAGGTTACCAGGCTTCTTAACGTGGATGCAGCTGCCATTTTGCGCCTGGATGCCCACACTGGAGTGCTCAAATATGAAGCATGGAGAGGGTTTCGCCAGGCTAATCCCGCAAAACTCAGCTTGTCGGTGGGCGAAGGCTTGGCGGGACAAGCAGTGATGGAGCGCAAATCTGTCCGAGTAACAGGCTTGAGCGAGCTTGAGAGTGATCCCTTTCAGGGCCCACTTATGGAGAAAGAAGACGCGCACACGTATTACGCCGTCCCCTTGATTAACAGAGGGCAGGTTGAAGGAGTGCTTGAGGTCTTTCACCGCGTACCCCTGGAGACAAACGAAGAGTGGCTGGAGTTCCTGGAGACTCTGGCCGGTCAGGCCGCCATAGCCATTGACAATGCAGGACTTGTACATGAGATGGCCAACACGAACATGAAACTAATGCAGGCCTATGACAAGACGATTGACGGCTGGGCCCACGCGCTGGACCTGCGTGACCGGGAGACAGAACATCACAGCCGGAGGGTGGCAGAGCAGACTGTCCATATCGCTAAGATGATGGGTATGAACGAGGAAGATTTGGCCCACGCGCGAAGAGGCGCGCTGTTGCACGACATCGGTAAGATGGGCGTGTCTGACGCTATTTTGCTTAAACCAGGCCAGCTAACGGCAGAAGAGTGGGTAGTAATGCACGAGCACCCCAGACACGCTTATGAAATGCTCTCGCCCATCGAATACCTGCGACCGGCCCTGGACATTCCCTACTGCCACCACGAGAAATGGGACGGCACAGGCTATCCGCGAGGCCTCAAGGGAGAAGAGATACCGCTGGCCGCCCGGATCTTTGCCGTCATAGACGTTTATGACGCCCTCACCAGCAAACGTCCCTATCGTCAGGCCTGGAGTTGCCAGGCTGCCGCAGATTACATCCGGCAACAGAGTGGGAAACACTTCGATCGGCGGGCAGCAGAGATGTTCCTGCAAGAGCTGGACCAGCAGTTCTAGTTGCCGTCGTCTTTGATGTTCTGCCACAGAACGGAAAGTAACAGCGTGTCTTTACTACGACTTCTGCCAAGTCCAAATGGGCGGTGACGCGGTGATTCCGCGCCTCCGCCTTTTCTGTTGCTCCAGCTTACTGGGCGGTGCAGGATTATCCGTTTTCCCGTTGAAGTTAAAAAGAATGCTAATTGGCAAATATTGCGCACGGGTACGCCAAACCGCGGGGGGCTCTGGATTATGAAACCGATTGCCTTTGTCGATGTGGAAGTGCATCCGCAGACTGACCAGGTGCTGGACATAGGAGCGGTGAACCATCTGGACGGCGTGTTTCACGGCCGTTCTATTGTGCAGTTTGCCCAGTACCTCCAGGGCGTCGATTTCATCTGCGGCCACAACATAGTCAACCACGACTTCAAGTACTTGCGCTACGCGGTGGAGGCCAACGGAATCGACCCCATGAATGTTATAGATACGCTGCAGCTTTCGGCGCTGCTGTTTCCCCGCAAGCCGTATCATGCCCTGGTGAAAGACGAAAAACTGCAATCTGAAGAGCTGAACAATCCCGTGACTGACGCGAAGAAGGCGAGAGAGCTGCTGCACGATGAGATGAACGCGTTCCATAACGCGGATATCTCGATGCAGAAGCTCTTTTTTGCCCTTCTGCGGGACCAGCCACAGTTTGCGGGATTCTTCCGCTACATAGACTACGAGGCTTACGTCACCGACAGGGCCAGTCTGATCCGCTCAATTTTCGCCGATGAAATATGCCACAACGCCGATATGTACAGGCTCATCTACGACTATCCCGTGGCATTGGCTTACGCCTTGTCAACAATCCATGTGCGCGACAGGTTCTCATTGACGCCACCGTGGGTGCTAAAGTCATATCCTGAAACTGAATACATTCTGGACACTTTGCGCAACCGCCCCTGCCTGGCCGGCTGCCCCTACTGTGATAGTAAGCTGGATGCGACCAGAAGCCTGAAGCACTGGTTTGGTTTTGACTCGTACCGCAGCTTTGATGGAAAGCCGTTGCAGCAACACGCTGTAGAGGCTGCTCTGGCTAACAAGTCGCTTCTGGCGGTATTTCCTACCGGCGGTGGCAAGTCCCTGACCTTTCAGGTCCCTGCGCTGGTCAGTGGCGAAACGGTCAAGGGGCTTACCGTTGTCATTTCGCCGCTACAGTCGCTTATGAAAGACCAGGTGGACAACCTGGAGAAGGCGGGAATTGTTGAGGCAGTGAGCATCAGCGGGCTTGTCAACCCGATTGAACGAGCCAGGGCCATGGAGCGGGTGGAGGACGGTTCGGCCGCCATACTATATATTTCGCCGGAGTCCCTGAGGTCGCGAACCATTGAGCATCTCTTGCTCAACAGGAAGATAACTCGCTTCGTGGTGGACGAGGCGCACTGTTTCTCCGCCTGGGGACAGGATTTCCGCGTCGATTATATGTATATTGGCGACTTTATCCGCAAGATTCAGGAGACCAAAGGTCTGCGGGAGACAATCCCCGTATCCTGTTTTACCGCCACGGCCAAGCCCAAAGTAATAGAGGACATTAGGGAGTATTTCAGAGAGAAACTGGGTCTTGAATTGGAACTGTATACTGCCGGTTCGGCACGGCAGAATCTTCATTATAGAGTCATACGCATGGAAAGCGACGAGGAAAAGTACGATGCCTTGCGCAATCTGATACTGGGACGACCATGCCCTACCATAGTATACGTGCTGGGGACAAAAACTGCGGACAAGCTTGCCGACAGGCTTGCGTCGGATGGATTTACCGCCCGCTCCTTTCACGGCAGAATGGATACGGACAAGAAGACGCAAAACCAGAACGCCTTCGTGGCGGGTGATATAGACATCATGGTGGCTACATCGGCCTTTGGCATGGGTGTGGACAAGAAAGATGTGGGCATGGTCATTCACTATGAGATTTCCAGTTCCCTGGAAAACTATGTTCAGGAAGCAGGACGGGCCGGGCGCGACGAGCATCTTGAGGCTGACTGCTACATACTCTACAGTGAGACCGACCTGGACAAACACTTTGCTATGCTTAGCCGCTCGAAGATCAGCATGAAGGAAATTCAGCAGGTGTGGAAGGCCATTAAGGACATTACACGATTGCGTCTGACGGCATCTCAGTCAGCACTGGAGATCGCCCGAAAGGCCGGCTGGGATGACAATATTGAAGATATCGAAACCCGTGTGCGCACCGCCATTGCAGCCCTGGAGAACGCGGGATACGTCAAGCGGGGCCAGAATATGCCTCGGGTCTTCGCCAGCAATATTCAGCACAAGTCCGCCAGGGCAGCCATAGAAAGTCTGCAGGCATCCGGTCTATTCGACGAAGTGGCCGAGCAGGACGCCGTCAGGATCATCCTGGCACTGGTTTCCAGGCGCAGCGTCGGCCGTGCCGCCAACACCGAGGGTGATGTGGAGGACCGGGTGGACTATCTTTCCGACAGACTTGGCATCCCCCGGGAAAGAGTAATAGCGTCCCTTAACCTGATGCGTGAAGCCGGCGTCCTGGCTGACGCCAAGGACTTGTCTGCCTATATTAAACGAGACGAGAAAGTGAACAGGTCGCTCCAGATCATGGACGTTTTCGCATCTCTGGAGCGATTTCTGGTGGATTCAATTGATGGAGAAGAGGGCACCTATCATCTTAAAGAGCTGAACGAGGCAGCGGCAGCAGCGGGATGTAGCGACGTAACCCCGGCAAAAATACGCATGGTGCTGAACTTCTGGAAAATCAGGAAGCACATTAAGTGCGCCAATGAAGAGTTCTCGAGAAATCATGTCCGCATAATGCCTCTGTGTAGTCGGGATAGCCTGCGTGAGATTTTGGCCATCCGCCACGAGCTGTCCCGGTTCATTCTGGAGCGTCTGTATAAGCGGCGAGAAGGGGTAAATGCGGAGCAGGACGAAGCCGATGTGTTGGTGGGATTTTCTGTGCTGGAGCTAAAACGGGCCTATGAAGAGGACGCCTTCCTTTTCAAACGAGCTATAGCCATCGCGGATATCGAGGATGCGTTGTTCTATCTCTCCCGCATCGAAGCGCTGCGGGTGGAAGGGGGTTTTCTGATTCTGTACAGTCCCATGCGGATTGAGCGTCTGGAAAAGGACCTCAGGCGCCGTTACAGGCTAGAAGACTACCGTAAACTGGACGAGCATTACGTCAACCGTGTGCAGCAGATTCACATTGTCGGCGAGTACGCCAGCAAAATGCTTTCGGACTTTAGAAATGCGCTGCAGTTTGTGGAAGACTATTTCCAGCTTAACTACGCCAGTTTCCTGGCCAAGTACTTCCCCGGTGCCAGGGGCGATGAGATAAAACAGAACATTACTCCCGGTAAGTTCAAGAAGCTCTTCGGGGAGTTGTCCGCCCGCCAGCTGAGCATAATCAAAGACAATGACAGCCAGCACATTGTGGTTTTGGCCGGACCGGGCAGTGGCAAGACCAGGGTGCTGGTGCACAAACTAGCTTCGCTGTTACTGATGGAGGACGTTAAGCACGAGCAGCTGCTCATGTTGACTTTTTCTCGCGCCGCCGCCACGGAGTTTAAGGACCGCCTGATAAAACTCATCGGTAATGCCGCCTACTTCGTAGAGATAAAGACCTTTCATTCCTATTGCTTCGATTTGCTGGGAAGAATGGGCAGTATCGAGCAATCGGATAATGTAGTGGCCGAGGCGGCTGGGAAGATCCGGTCAGGGGAGGTAGAGCCCAACAGAATGACCAAGACAGTGCTGGTCATCGACGAGGCGCAGGACATGGACGCGGATTCTTTCAGTCTCATACAGGCCTTGATGGAGCAAAATGAAACCCTGCGCGTGATTGCGGTAGGCGATGACGACCAGAATATCTTTGAGTTTCGCGGCTCTAGCTCCCGTTACCTGGCCGATTTCCTACAGGAGACCAAGGCCAGGAAATACGAGTTGCTGGACAACTACCGCAGCCGCGCCAATCTGGTTGCTTTCACCAACGGCTATGCTGGAGTCCTGAGAGGCAGGTTAAAAGAAAACCACGTGTCAGCTGTGAGCCGAGAGCTGGGGCAGATTCGTTTAGTGCGATACGTTCATGGCAACTTGGTCACTCCTTTTGTTATTGACATAATGAGCAGCGAGATTTCCGGCAGTGTCTGTGCACTGACGCGGACAAACGACGAAGCCTTGCAGGTGGCGGGACTTTTGTCCAATGCCGGTTACCCCGCCAAACTTATACAGAGTAACGACGGGTTTCGTTTGAGTGACCTGGTTGAGGTAAGGGCCTTTCTCGATCTGGTCCTGGCAGAAGCATCGGCACCGACCATCGACGAGGAGTCTTGGGAACGCGCCAAACGGCAGGTGCGTCAGCGGTTTAGCCGAAGTGCGACGCTCGATACCTCTGAGCGAATCATGCGCGCCTTTGAGAGCGTGAACCGCGAGCGCAGGTACAAATCTGATTTGACTAGCTTCGTCAAAGAATCGAAGCTGGAAGACTTCTATGCTGAACTTGGCGAGACCATATTTGTGTCGACCATACACAAGGCTAAGGGCAAGGAGTTTGACAACGTCCACCTGTTGCTGGATGGGTTTCAGATTAGCACGGAAGAGCAAAAACGGCAGTTATACGTGGCCATGACCAGAGCTAAGCGCAATCTGACTATTCACCTGACCGGAGCGTACCTGGACCACTTACGCGCAGAGGCCATGACACGTCAAAACGTCCGCGACAAGTTTGATCCTCCCCGCGTGGTCGCCATGCAACTGGGTCATCGCGACGTCTTTCTGGACAGCTGCCTAAACAACCAGCCCGCAATAAGTGGGCTGCAAAGCGGCGATGCACTGGAGTTTCTGGCAGACGGTTGGCTGGGCACAGGTTCCCGCAGGGTGCTCAGGTTTTCGCGCAGGTTCATGGAGGCCTACGACAAGAAGCTGCAGCAAGGGTATACGCCGAGCCACGCCAAGGTAAATTTCGTGGTATGGTGGTATCACGAAGAATCTGACCGAGAGGTTAGAGTAGTTTTGCCGGAGGTGTATCTGAAGCGCGGCGAATAAGTAAGCATGTGCGTGGAGAGTCACGCTGATGCAGGCCATTGCAAAAGGGGGTAGGACATGCCAGGTAAACTTGCCATTCTCAATCTTGAACTAGGCAGGCCCAGCGGCGACGCGTCGGTAAGCAAAATGAAAAACACCCTGCTCACCTACAAGGGGCAAGGTGTCAAGGCTGTAATCCTGATTCACGGCTATGGGTCGGGGGGCGAAGGGGGAGTCATCAGGGAGCGGGTGCGCATTGCGCTGGTGGGCTCTGACATGCGCGGCATTGTGCGGGCCTTCGCGCCTGGAGAGCAGTGGGCGGCGAAGAAGCGAGAGTTTATCGGCATGTGTAAGGCGCTAGAGAAGGAAGAGAGGCAGATTGCCAATAATCAGGGGGTTACGGTAGTAATACTTAGATAGCCGACAGCCGACAGTCGCCAGCCACCAGCCACCAGCAGCTAAGAGGAGTTGCGACAGCCTGATACGGGGGACTGATGTTTCTGACGGGGGTGCTGATGAGGCTTGTCGCTAGTCGTCTGTCGTCTGTTGTCAGTAGAAACGGACAGGGTACGGTAGCGTCAATCCGCCGGCCTCAAGGGGTCGGACTTGATCCGTTCCGTAGCGGCAAAGACCTGACTCGCGGTTAACCTGGCATTCGGCATACAGCACTCAGCAATCGGCAGACAGGCGACTAGCGACAAGCGACACGGGACATTCCCTCAGGTCGATCAGTGCTCATCAGAACTCATCAGGCTGTCGGCTTCAAACATTGACTCAAAAGCAAAAAACATCGCGGTCAAAGAGAGTGCTCGTCAGGAGACAGCAACGTGGTGCTAACTGCCGGGTGCTGAACTGCCCAGGTTCTACTAACCGCCAAGCGCCAAGCGCTAAGCGCTGAAGTTTTGGCTGGGGCCCGGCGGCTGGGGCCTGGCGGCTGGTAGCTGGCGGCTGGTAGCTGGCGGCTTTCGCGACGAAAAGGAGGAAAGACCATGATTTCTTCAGTTCTGGGCATTGCCTTTGATTGCCCAAACGCCAACGACCTGGCGGACTTTTACGCGCAACTGCTGGGCATAGAGAAGACCATTTCCAGCCCGCAGTTTGCCGCTGTACCGCTGCCGCAGGGCTTTCTGCTGGTGTGCCAGACGGTGGAAAACTACGTGCCACCGGTTTGGCCCTGGCAGGATGGGTGCCAGCAGCAAATGGCGCACATAGACTTCAAGGTGGATGACCTGCCTGCCGCGGTGGAGCACGCCCTGAAGTGCGGCGCAAGCAAGGCAGAGGTGCAGTACTACGACACATCCACCGTTATGCTCGACCCGGCGGGGCATCCCTTCTGCCTGTCGCTGGGCGACTAGCTCCTTAATTGGGGTCAGGCCTCAATATAAGGAGCGCAGTCGTTCCATAAGGCTCGTGGCGTCATGAAGCCTTTAGAGGCCAGCAGACATGAGCCAGGTCACTTACTTCACCTTGCGGCGCTCAGTCAGCTCAATGGTCACATAGGCAACAAGGCCGAGCAAGAAGACGCCAAACACGCCTTTTCGAGGGTCGATAGTAATGGAACGTCCGGCACCCAGCCACAGCCACAATGCGAGCATTACCAGCCAGAAGGCCTGTTGCCCGGCGCGATGGGCTATGGCAACCGCCCTCTCGTCGGAGGTTTCAGCTATGCTATCCGTGTTCCCCTCCCACCTCCGTAGGATGAGGTACCTTCCTAAGTCGAGCACAATGAGAATCATGCCGGCGTAGAGGTACAGATCCCCCCAGCCCTCAATGACAAAGCCCAGCGCCATAACGAGCAGGACGATGGGAATCAGCGGTGAATAGCCTTGCTTGCTTGACCAGTACATTTGCATTCCTCCAGTCTGGTTACTTGTTGCTGTCAGATAGCCAGAAAATGCTTTCCAGGGGCATGTCAAAGAACCTCGCTATCTTAAGTGCGAGGCCGATTGAGGGCAGATATTTCCCGTTTTCAATGGCCAGGACGCTTTGCCGGGTGACTCCGAGGGACTGCGCCAGCTCTTCCTGAGACAGCCCTCGGGTCAACCTGAGGGTTCGCAGTCTGTTTTCAACGCTATCCATGTGTCCTCCAATGTTAAGTGTACTTTACTTTTAGTATAGCAAGCTTAACATTAGCGCGTCAAGGCTATGGTTGTGCTGTACCGAATCGACGTGGTTTGGTATGACGACTCTGATCGGAGGTGTGTTATGGCGACCAAGTTGCAGTCAGCAGTAGTGACGAACGCACGGGAACTATCTGGTGAGAATTTCAAACCTGTGGGTGGGGCAGAAAGAGTGCAGGAGCTTGACGTCGTGAGGGGGTTCGCCCTATTCGGAGTGCTTCTCGTGAATGCGATAGGTTTTAACTACCACCATTACCCGTCTTACAGAGACGGCCTACTGGGCGCAAGCCTTGGTCATGGGGTTGTGAACCGTTTGCTATCTGTGATCATCAGTACTCTCGCGGTAGCGAACTTCTACACCATATTTTCCTTCCTCTTTGGCCTGGGTTTCTATATCTTCTATCGCAGAGCCGAGGAAAAGGGCAGAGAAGCGAAGAAGCTTTTTGTCCGCCGCTGCAAGATACTGCTCGCCATGGGTGGCTTGCACTTTGCGCTGGTATGGCAAGGAGATATTCTGCATACATACGCTATCGTCGGGCTGTTACTTCCAAGGTTTGTCTCTATGGACTTACGAGGCATACGCCGCTGGATTGTCGCACTGCTTGTGATATCTACCTTCTTGATAAGCGGGCTTTTCTACCTGCAGGCGCCTGCAGGCGTGGCCGATGGGACTATGGGAGTGGGGCAGTCCCCCTGGGTTGACAGGCTGGTTGGAGTGTACAGCTATGGTTCCTACTTTGAGGCGGTGTCCTTTCGTTTAGGAAGCCAGACGGCCATGACCTTAGCCAACAGCCTGCTAGCTCTACCCAAAATACTGGGCCTTTTTCTTATGGGACTATATACCGGAAAGTCAGGTATTGTCTATCGCCTGCAAGAGAGTCTGACGCGGATTCGACGCGTTTGGCAAGTTGCCGGTATTGCAGGTTTCTTCTTGGCGCTGGGTTACGTTGTGACGACATACGGGTCAGGTTTTTCTTCAGCTGCGTCCCAGTTAGGACTGTCTACGCTTCTCAAGGAGGCATCCTCCGTATTCATCTCTCTGTTCTACACCACCAGCATAGTCCTTCTGTTCCAAAAGACAGCATTCAAGCGACTACTGGCCTGGCTCGCCCCATTGGGGCAGATGGCCCTGACCAACTACCTGATGCAGTGCATCATCTGTTCCGTGCTGTTCTATGGTTACGGGCCGAGACTAACGCCGAACCTCACGGGTGTACTGATGCTTACTGTGCTCATCTATTTCAGTCAGATTCTTGTAAGCAAACTGTGGCTCAAAAGATACAGATACGGTCCCTTCGAGTCGATTTGGCGATATTTCACCTACGGTGGGGCAGTTTAGGACAAGGATGGCAGTCAGCAGGTAAGATATACGTCCTGCAGCCTGATGCTTACTGATAAGGACTGATGGGTCCTGATACGCAGCCAAAAGACACCACAGCCGGGACACAGTTAACACTGAGCGAGCTAGGGTCCATGTTGCGGTGGGACTTTATTCCTGATTTCGTGGGGATCGTAGCGGCGACACCATGGGGCGCGGGAAGGTCTCCGCGCTCCCATCCTCTAATGTTGAATGATTCATGATTAATGATTATGTAAGCTACGTCGGGGACCGCGAGTCACGGCCTCGCCGCTACAAGACATAAGCAAAAACTCAAAAGCAAAAGACATCAGGAGCCTATCAGCTTAATCAGCATTTTTATCAGGATGTCGTGACTTCGAGCGAAACTGCTGTCTGCTGATTGCTGTGTGCTAAATGCTCTCCACCAGGGCCGGCGCCTGGCAGCTGGCGCCTGGCGGCTAACCAACGACCGAGGAGGCCACATCGTGCAGAAAAGCAAACTCTATATCCTATGGACAAACGGCGATCTTATAACATCTGAGAAGATGGTGCTGATGTATGCTGTAAACAGCATGCTCAAGGGCTGGTGGCAGGAAGTAACCCTGATCATATGGGGCGCTCCGGCAGTGCTCGTGGGGAGCAACCCCATGATACAGGAGAAGGTCAGGTTGGCCATGCATGCCGGTGTGAAGGTGTCGGCGTGCAAGGCCTGTGCCGATCAGCTGGGGGTGACTGAAGAACTGCAAGCTCTGGGTATCGAAGTCAAGTATTGGGGCCAGGGTCTGACCGACATCCTGCAGGATGACGAGGCGCTGTTGACCGTTTAGCCCGGGAGCTTCTCAGCAGCATGGTGGATGCCAGAGGGAGGGTTGCGAAATGACGGTGTTGGAATGGTTGCTGAGTGGCGACCCAGCGGTGAAGCGACTGACCATGAAGTACTTGCTAGGCCAGGATGACACATACACCGATGCCGGCTGGATTGAAGCCTATATCACCCGATTCGATCCAGCGGAGAAACGATGGGGGCAAGGAATATACGGTCCCAAGTGGATATCGACATTCTATACCATGAGAGATCTTTGCCACCTGGAGATTGACCCCAATCACCCCATCTATCAGCAGGGGCTTGACACTTTGCTGCAGCATATGTGGAACCCGGCCATCAAGGTGGAAACAGATATTTGCGTGGTAGCGATGCTGGCCTGCCTGGTGATGCATGGGCGAAGGCAAGGAAGGCAGCTCGATGAAATGATGCACTACCTTTTACGTAATCAGCAGCCCGACGGGGGCTGGAACTGCTCAAGTCTGTCTGGGGGCACTTCTAAGAGCTCAATTCACACCACTCTATCGGTGCTTGAAGCCTTCGCTGCGTATCAGAGCTTCGGGCGTGAGACACATCTATCTGGCACACGTGAACAGACAAAGGGAGGCCAGGAGTACCTGCTGCGAAAGCATTTGTTCCGCAGGGAAACAGACCAGTCCATGATAGTACCGTACATAACGCAGTTTCATTTCCCGCCGCGCTGGAAGTACGACTTACTCCGTGCACTCCACTATTTTGCCTCCATTCAACACCCGCTTGCCCCGAGGATGGAAGAAGGATTATCTATTCTGCGGGATAAGATCAGGAGGGGATATCTGAATAAAGGTACCAGTCATTCCGGCAGGCTGCACTTCCGATTGGAGGAAGGACGGTTTGGCAGAATGAACACCCTCAGGGGGCTAATTGTGCTGAAGCATTATGACTTTGCGTATTTCAGACAGCTGTTGGCACTCCCCATGAGCGGAGAGGCCCGATGAGAACTGAAAGCAGGTGAGATAGATGGGCCATTCTTCTGTTTCTGATCTCACGCCAGGTCACACAGAAATAGAGCGCAAGTACATCGCTCCCGCTCTCAAGGTCCTGGATGACCTTGAGATCATGCTGGTGGATCGTTTTCGCGCCCGGGATTTGGGTTGCCGCGATCAAGTGGACATCTACTATGACACGGCTGAGTACGACCTTTGTCAGCGTGGGGCGTCTCTGCGTATAAGGCAGCGGGATGGTGTGCATGTGGTAACGATAAAAACACCGACTGCTTCCCGCACCAGCGACGGCAGCATGAAGCGCCTGGAGCACGAAATAGTTGTGCCCGATACTGACCTGCGGCACTGCCGGAAGCTCTTGATGCGCCTGTTGCCTGAGCTTGAGCAGTCGTTTGCCGCTCTGCAGATTGCCTTGACAGTTAAGAATACCAGGAACACATTTCTCGTCACGCATGGCGACGCAGTGCTTGAGGTGTCGCTGGATTCGATCTCGTATCACCTGGGAGAACTGTCTGGAGAAGAGTTTGAGGTGGAGCTGGAACTGCGCTCAGATCCCTCAACCATTGCGGGTCTTAGCGAGTTTGGCAGAACTGTGGAAGCAGAGTTCCCCGGGCTGCGACTTTCACACCAATCCAAGTACTTACGGGGTCTTAACATGCTAGGTTTACGCCCGTATTAATGGGTTTTTAGATGCCGTCCGGCACAACGAAGTCAGCTGTAGTGCAGAGGCAATAGATATAGGAGGGGTTAATATGAGAGCAGTAGACAGTTTTTCCAAAGTGGTGGGCTCTATGAGCACATTCAACGAAATGCTTTCCTGCGGCGCGAAGAATGTGGCTTTGGGACATCCTACCAGTGAGGCAAGCCTGCGCGATGAGTATATGCAACACGCGCAGCTGATTTGCGCGGAAAGGGGGACGCAGTGCTGTAAGGAGGACGGCGGTTTTGTCACCGACCTTTTCCCTGCCGCCATGAACCGCGGCAAGTACAATATTCTCTTTTACAGGGAAGAGAAGTACCGTGACATGTACTTCGCCCTCAAGGAACGAAAAGCGCAGCTCGTGGCCGAAGGGAAATACGCCGGAGTCGAAAGGTACAAGCTGGCCTATGACTTTGGGCTGCTACTGTCCTACTCCCATGAGGCCATAGAACGCATGATGGCGCAGAACACGGATTTGGAAGAGTCACAGGAGAACCAGCTGCAGGGCCTGCTGGATGTAAGGGGGCAGATCAGCTTTCTCTACTTTGACGACCTGCCGGCGGCATGTGGTTTCTTTGGCGAAACACTGGAACTGCCTCTGGTTTGTGATCAGGGCTGGTCGAAGATCTACCATACGGCCCCAGGGGCTTATGTGGGTGCAGTAGATCGAAGCAGGGGAGCATGCAAGGCCACGACCCGCGATGGTGTTTTGACGAGCCTGGTGGTAAAGAACGCCGAAGAAATGTACGAGAGACTTATAGCGAAGGGGATCGAGTTTGAGCGGCCACCCAAGTACAGTGAAGCGCTGAAAATCCGCTCCATGATGTTTGTGGGCCCTGAGGGCTACAAGTTCGAAGTGGAGGAGTTTCTCTCTCCCGATGACCGCAAGGTCTTCTATGGCGCCAATGAGTAAAAGGCAGCACAGGTGACAACCCCGCGATCCCGGAGAGCCCGTCGACATACGCCGGCGGGCTTTTTGCTGCAACCCCAACGCCTAAACCAGTATTTCTCTTGACAGAGCCGCCTTCTGGAGATACTATGACCATAATAGCAATATAGGTCATTGGGTCACTGAAGGAGGGTGAAGTCTTTGGCGCGTAGCTTTTCGGAGTCAGAGAAACTTGAGATTCGCCGTCGCATCATTGCGGCGGCAGAGGAGATGTTTACTTTACACGGGTACTCAAAGACCACCGTGGCGGAAATCGCTCAGGCGGCTGGCATAGGTAAGGGCACATTCTATCTGTTCTTTTCCAGCAAAGATGAAGTGGTGTGGGCTTTGCACGACAGTATCCACGCGTCCTTTCACCGCGATCTGCAGGAGATTATGGAGGGAGTAGCCGAAAACCCCGCGCAAGGCATCCGTCGCTTTCTGCAGGCTGTCTTTGATGTCTTCAACGACCCCCTCGTTGTAAAGCTGCAGCAAACA
>DDWC01000114.1 GCA_002345475.1 Firmicutes bacterium UBA2296 | reverse complement strand
AGGGGCACAGCATGCTGTGCCCAGGAAACACGACACTCTGATAGGGCGCTGATTTTTAGCCGACAGGCACGAGCCGCCAGCCATCCAAAAGGTTAGACTTTAGACGTTAGACGGTAAGATATCAGGGCAGGAGCAACTCCCTTACTGTAGGGGCACAGCATGCTNNCAGCATGCTGTGCCCATCCCCGTGGCATTCTGGCACTGGTCAGCCGTGAAACGTAAGGCCGTGGGCACAGCATGCTGTACCCCTACGATAGGTCTGCCCCGAGCATCAACGGATCCCCCATACTGATCGCTGAACGCTGAGTGCTGACTGCTACCCAACTCCACCAGTCGCCAAGCGCCCACACCCGTTCCCCCTGAAGTATCCGTGACCGGTAATCCTCTTCACTGGCCCCTGGCGGCTGGTGGCTGGCGGCTGCTCATTGCTACCCCATACACCCAAGCGCCAAGCGCTCTCGCATCCTTCTTCTGGCTGGGGGCTGGCGCCTGGTAGCTGGCGGCTACTCCCCAACCATCTAATCCAGCCTGTTGGAGAGTCTTATCCTACCTGTATGATACCAGATAATGTACATATCTTCCTGTCCGGGGCAGCGGATTCGGGCGCTGCCGCCCAGCAGAGTCGACGCTCCCGAGGTAGTCCGTATATGCCCGCTATGGGTTAAGAACACATTGAGAGAAGTACCGTTTTGAAATGTAACCCCCGGCGGCAGGACAATGCGCAGGCTGCGGATCTCGCTGGCCTCCGCCGCGGTGGCGTAGAAGCGCACCTGGTCATTGTTTAAAAGAAAGGTCACTCGGCGTTCCTGTCCATCGCTCATGGCCTGCTCCTGCAGGTGGCGCATACGGGACAGGATGTCTTCCGCCGTCGAGGAATGGGTGGCACCAACGATTGTGCTACCCAGGGAAAGCACGGCCAGCCCAGCAATAATCCCGATAATGGCCAGAACAACCAGCATTTCTATCAGCGTGTAACCGCGCTCCGAGGTCATAGAGCTCCCTGTAGCTCGTCAAGGAATGTATTTAGGGGCAGATCGTGACCCGTCCACAGAGCAAAGGCTTTCTGGGCCTGCCCGGCCAGCATCAAACTGCCGTCCGTGAAGGGTAATTTGCGTTCCACTGCATAGTGACGCAAAAGGTCGCTTTTACGTCCATAGTTCAAATCCCACACCGGGCAGTCAAATTGCAGCTTTCCCCATAGCGTACCGGCGGTAGTCGTGTTAATAAGCAGGCCGATGGGCTCAGGTGTGATGTTCGTATCGTGTCGCCTGTCGCTTGTAGGGTGAAGGGGCGGTGTTTGAGAGGCAAGTTCGTAGTCAGCAGTGGTCAATGGTGTTACGGGGTAAGACAGCGTTGCCAGGAATGGTGCGATATCGTGCAGGCGATCGGCGCTGCGGTTCACCAGAGTAACGCCTGAGGGCAGAAGATCTTCGTTGCACAATGCGCCCAGCACTGCCCGGGCCGCACCCCCGGCACCGAGGAGCAGAACCTGTTTGCCTTTGGGCTTAAGGGTACGGAGTGTGGCTATGGCTCCGTATACATCGGTATTGTGTCCCACCAGCCAGCCGTCCTTGTTGACGATGGTGTTAACAGCACCCAAAGTTTGCGCCTCCCGAGATATCTCGTTCAACATGGGCATGACGGTCTGTTTGTAGGGCATGGTGACGTTCGCCCCCAGCACATTAGGGTGCCTGAGAGCCTCTATGGCACCCTGTAGGGCTTCGGGGGGCAAAGACATGACAATATACTCCCCTGCCATGCCGCAGGCCTTAAAGGCCGCCTTGTGCATTACAGGCGACCAGGATGTTGTTATGGGGTAGCCGAAGAGGTAGATCTGGTGCATGGGGCGGGCCTCCTTGTTGGCGCTAGTAGTAATCATTAATCATTGAACATTGATCATTAGATCGGAGCTACAGAACCCATCCCAAGAGCTAAGGACTCTTCACGTCTGCTGATCGCTGAATGCTGTGCGCTGAGTGCTTCTAACCCCCGCCAGCCGAGGGCGCAGGCCCTAAGCCCTAGTCGTCAGGCCCTAGGCGCTAGTCAGTTGGGGAAATGCTACTAATCATTGATCATTGAGCATTAGAGCGGAGGGGCAAAACCCATCCCGCGAGCGACAGTCTCTCAACTAAGAACCTGAAGGAAACAGGCTCGAGGAACTGTGAGCGTTCTCCTTGGCCCTAGTCGTCAAGCCCTGGGCACTGGTCCATGATTAATGATAAATGATAAATGATCTAGAATGCGGTTACACTGTGACACAGCGGGGACAGCGGCACCACTGACCCAAGAGCGCAGGACCTTTCCTTGTGCCTGGTTCTTGGTGCCTGGAATAGCGAACAACGTTTCATTACAATGTGCTCTATGACTTTAGATGTCCTGACCCTCGTTACCGTAGGGGCACAGCATGCTGTGCCCAGGGGGCCTTGGTCTGCTGCCTGCTGGGCGCTGAAACCTGAATGCCACGCGATTAATGATTCGTGCCGATAAGCCTCTGGTACGTGGGCACAGCATGCTGTGCCCCTACAATATGGGGAATGACAAGCGCTCACCCATGGACTAACGATTGTTCAACAATGGTTTAACAACCACGGCCGGCCTCCGCGTCTTGTAGCGGCACCACGGACCGAAGGGCGCAGGACCGTTCCTTGTGCCTGGTTCCTGTGTCCGGAAGAGCGAACAACGTTTCTTTGCAATGTGCTCTATGACTTTAGATGTCCTGACCCTCGTTACCGTAGGGGCACAGCATGCTGTGCCCAGGGGGCCTTGGTCTCCTGCCTGTTGGGCGCTGAAACCTGAATGCCACGCGATTAATGATTCGTGCCGATAAGCCTCTGGTACGTGGGCACAGCATGCTGTGCCCCTACAATATGGGGAATGACAAGCGCTCACCCATGGATTAACGGTTGCTCAACCATGGTTCAACAACCACGGCCGGCCTCCGCGTCTTGTAGCGGCACCACGGACCGAAGGGCGCAGGACCGTTCCGTGTGCCTGGTTCCTGGCGCCTGGAAGAGCAAACAACGTTTCATTACAATGTGCTCTATGACTTCAGATATCCTGACCCTCGTTACCGTAGGGCTACAGCATGCTGTGCCCAGGGGTGCCTTGGTCTCCTGCCTGCTGGGCGCTGAAACCTGAATGCCACGCGATTAATGAGTCGTGCCGATAAGCCTCTGGTACGTGGGCACAGCATGCTGTGCCCCTACAATATGGGGAATGACAATCGCTCACCCATGGACTAACGATTGTTCAACAACCACGGGCGGCCTCCGTCTCTTGTAGCGGCGAGGCCATGCCTCGCTGTCGTTTGCCTATCCAATCCGACTGTAGCTCTGGGCGCTAGTCTTTGCCATAATCATTCGCTACCCGAAACGGAAATTCCTGCCTATTCTGCCGTGACTGCAGACCAGAAGTTTTAGGCCAGAGGTTGAACCTTAGACATGAGGTTGGTTTAGTCGGACAACTCGGAACAGACAACTGACAACAACGCCCTATCCATTCCCCCTGTGGCACCCGTGTCCCCGACAGTGGTCACAGTGGCAGGTATCTCACTCTTCGGCTGGCGCCTGGCGGCTGGCGGCTGGTGGCTGACGGCTGCTGATTGCTACCCTATACAACTAAGCGCACTCCCGCTACCTCTCCGGCAGTAACGCGCTTTTGCTCGTGCCGAAGGACGCCAGGCGCGACAGGACAGTCTCTGCGGAGGCATCTACCCTGTAGGTCCACAGCTGGATGTCTGCCTGCCAGACAAAGTGCCCGTGGCGATACTGCGGCCGGGGGATGTCATCGTAAAAGTCGGCGGCGACCAAAGCGGCAAGCCGGCCTGCATCCGTAGTGATTCCCGCAAAGGCATCACCCGTCTGGGTGTTACTGGCCAGAACGTATAGAGATGTAGCTGTGTTAAGGCCCCGCACAGTCTCCCCGTCCACAACGATTCTTGTCCGCACCAGATGACCGGAGGCGAACACAAAAGCCAGGCCAGGGATAATAATCAGGGAAACAAGCAAAACAATCAGCCGTCGTGACGACAGCTGATTACGATAGACATAATCATCCACAAGAATCACTCCAGTGCTGCCAGACTTGCGCTGGACCGGCCATCAGTTAGCAAGATGCTAGTCCTTATGACCATATTCTAACAGCACTCTATGTTTGCGTCAATTCCATGTGATCAGAATGTGGTCGGAATAGTTTCTTGTGAAGTTAAGGGTGGCAATGACGGTCCGTTTCGTCGCTTGTCCCTTGCTCTGTCGCCTGAGACTCCTGGGGTAAGGAGCAACGAGGTAGCGGTTACGTCGTACTCTGGCGCAATAACAGGAGCAAAAGGAGCGACCTCGCGTGGGGATAGAGGACCACTACCGGAGAATGAAGAACAGTCCTCCGCGCGCTCCCTGACGGCTGTCGGCTGGTGGCTGTCGGCTGGCGGCTCACAATGAGTCACAAAAAGAACCGTCCCTTTTGGAGATGTGCGTCAACGCAGGATAGGTCAGGCCAGTTAAGCGACCGCAAAGAAAACCACCTGGGGTGGGTTCACCCGAGATAGTTTCCAGTGTTCATGAGCTCATCAATATGGGTCAACCCCAACTATTGACGGAGAGCCAGAAAACCATCCGGGATGGCATGCATCCCGGATGGTCAGTAGCGCTATATTGGCATAAGAAAACTCATTTGACGATAGGGAAAACCTTCCCTGATGTCTGCCTCTAGTTCACATTGCCTATGGTGGTGTTGCGCCAGGTATCCTTACCGCCACTGACATAATCAAACCGCACTGTTAATGTGGTTTGCGTTGAACCAGCTCCGGATAGACTGAAGAGTATGCTCGGGATGGTTACATTGCCGGCATGAGGTTCATTCTGCGTTCGGTAGATCTGGAGGTCAGTATACGAAATGGTTACCGTAGTATCGGTGCCGTCGTAAGCCCACACAGGGGTGACAGCAGAAGCGCGGCGTGAATGGTTATTTTCCGTACCGGAACCGAAAGCCGCCAGGCTCTGCTCGATAAAAACGTTGCTAACACCCCAGGCTGCATAATCGAAGGCGTTGCCGCCCACATCACGCACCCGGAAGGTAAGAGAGTTCGCGGTGCGGGAGACAAAGGCAATGCTGCCCAGCCGAGGTGCAGGGTCGACTGTGAAGTTCACCACATATGTGTTGGTATTGCTCGTATCAGCCGAGGTCACAGTAATCGTGGCAGTGCCGGGAAGCGTGTCAACGTCGTCAATAACAACGGATGCTCCCAACCTACCGCTAGCACCGACAGCGGGCAGAGCGATCGTTCCGGGTGCAAGGGCTACGTCATAGGAAAACTTGTTGGGCGCAAAGCCAGCCACGGTTACGCCGTTGACTGTCAGGTCTTCAAGCAATGCTTCACTGCTTAAGCCCAGCACAAACTCCACAGAGTAAGTCTCTGTCTTCACGCCATCAGGTGCGGTGACGGTAATAATAGCAGTCCCCTCGGGCGAAGTCGCCTGGATGACATCGGCAGTGGCACCTATTAGATGCCGCCGCGGTATGGCTATTACGGTAGGTGCGGCGGGG
>DDWC01000074.1 GCA_002345475.1 Firmicutes bacterium UBA2296 | reverse complement strand
GTTGACGTATGAGGGCCTCCGCCAGGCGGGATTCGGCCTCCGCAGCCAGGTTGAGTTCATTTTCTTTAAGAGTCAGCTGTCGGGCCTGGTTGGCGTAGGCCAGAGCCTGACCTACATTGCCGTAGTCCAGGTTTGTCTGGCTCAAGCCCAGGTAGAGCCTGGCTCGCGCATCGGGGGACATCTCTTGCTCATAGGAGCGCAGGCTTTCGTAAACCTCCCGGACCGCATCGTAGTCGCCCATTCGGTGCAGTGTTAAAGCCAGCTCCAATCGGGCGCGGTGAGCCAGTCCTGGGTCAATCCCCTCGTATTCTGCCACCAGGCCGACAGCGGTGCTGCCATGCCTGAGCGCCAGCTCCAGTTCGCCCCTCCGCCGGTGTATTATGCCCAGCCAAAGTGCCGCTTCCGTTTGTCCAACCCAATCGGCAGACGCCCTGGTAAGTTCGAGAGCATTGCGCAGCTCACTGAGTGCCACATCACTTTTGTCCTGGTGGTAGTGCAAAAGCCCCAGGCTGAGGGAAAACCTGCCCCGCAGAGAAGCGTCTTTTTCGTCTATGCCGTTGCCGGCGATTTCTTCGGCAAGCTTCTCCGCGGTCTGCAGTTCGCCCAGTTCCATGTAGGCGCGCATGCGCTCCAGATCCACCATCAGTGTGGGGTGGCGATCCTTTTCCTGGGCAACCTCAAAGTAACCCAGAGGTACGCCGAGGCGCTCGGCCAGCACGCGCAGAATCTTACGCGAAGGCAACGAATTTGTCCGCTCAATGTAGCTGACATAAGAAGGCGTGGTATGGCCTTCGGCCAGTTGCGCCTGCGTCATGCCGCGTTCCTCTCGCAATTGTCGGATCTGTTCGCCAATTTTCATCAGTTAACCCCCTTACGGGAAGCTGTGTCAGCGTTCATAACCTGCTGCAAAGGCGCGCAGGTTGAGATCAAGAAAGCGGTCCGGGATTGTGTTGTGCATGGCTCTTTCCCAGGTGCTCAGAGGAATATCCATATGTCTGGCCAATGCGCCAAGTAGCACGGTATTTGTGGCTCTGAGGTTGCCTACTTCTCTGGCCAGAGCTGGGGCATCCAGAGTGTACATCTTTGCCGACCGCTCCGCCAAGGTTTCCAGTATCTCCGCGGGGTACTCGCGCTGACCGGTAAGTACTGACATCGGCTCTATCTTTTGCTCGTTTACCACCATGGTTCCGCCTGAGGTAAGGTAGTGCGACCAGCGCCAGGCCTCGAGCATTTCAAAGGCGACGATGAAATCGGCTTCACCTTCTTCTATAAGAGGAGAGTAGACTTTCTCCCCCATGCGCACCTGTGTAACAACGCTACCGCCGCGCTGAGCCATGCCGTGTATTTCCGACATCTTGACATCATGGCCCTCCAGCATGGCCACTTCGGCAATTATCTTACTGGCCAGAATTGTTCCCTGACCGCCAACTCCCACCAGCAACATGTTCATGTTCTTCATATTACTGCTCCTCCTTCAGGATGGCGCCAAATTTGCACACCTGGGCGCACACGCCGCAACCAACGCAGAGGGCGGCATTAATGGTGCTCTTCTTGTTGGCGTGGCTGATCGCCGGGCAACCCACCCTCATACACATCTTGCATCCCACGCACTTGTCGTGGTCGATGCGGTAGATGGTGCCATCGTGCCTGATAATAAGAGCGCAGGGGCGCTTGGCGATGATTACCGATGGCTCGCGCACCGCAACCTCCTGTTTGATCAGTTCACGCAGCGCGGCCATGTCGAAGGGATCTACAGTGAAAACACGCTTTACGCCCACTGCGGCACAGAGCGCGGGGATGTCAACCCGCGGAGCAGGCTTGCGGTCAATGGTCTTTCCGGTGGAGGGGTTCTCCTGATGGCCGGTCATGGCGGTGATGTCGTTATCGAGAATCAGCACAGTGGAAGTGCCGTGGTTGTACACCACATCCATCAAACCGGTGACACCGGAGTGCAGGAATGTGGAGTCCCCTATTACCGCCACCGTCTTCTCGGCCAGCTCCGGATTAGCCTTTTCGAAGCCCAGAGCCATGGGTATAGATGCGCCCATGCAAATGGTAGTGTCCATGGCGTTTAGAGGAGGCAGTGCTCCCAGAGTATAGCACCCAATATCGCCAGTGACATGAAGACGCAGCTGGTTTAGAGCGTAGAAGACACCGCGGTGTGGGCAGCCTGGGCACAGCACCGGAGGACGGACAGGAGTATCTTCGGCGGGGTGCGAAGGCCCGGTCACGCTGAGCCCGAGTGCTTTGCGAATAATTGACACTGACATCTCTCCGGCAATGGGGAATAGGCTCTTGCCAATGACGGGGATACCCATGGCCTGGATGTGCTCTTCCAGGTACGGCTCCGTTTCTTCCACGACGTATAGCTGCTTTACGCCTGCAGCGAACTCACGAATTTTCGCGTCCGGAATGGGCCATGAAAAACCAATCTTGAGCACCGATGCCTGAGGCACCGCCTCTTTGACATACTGATAAGAGATGCCGCTGGTGATAAAGCCGATTTCACGGTCCTGCCACTCGATGGCATTAAGGGGTGTGGACTCGCTGTACTCTCTGAGGGCGGCAAAACGCTTCTCCAGCTCCACGCGTTTTACTTTGGCATTTCCGGGCATCATAACATATTTGCGGGCATCCTTCTTGTAGGGTTTGACTTCTCTGGCCTGCGGGTCCATAAGCTCCACCAGCGTCTTGGAATGGCATATACGTGTGGTCATGCGCAGCATAACCGGTACGTCGAACTGCTCACTCACCTCAAGGGCCAGGCCGACGAAATCCTTAGCTTCCTGGCTATCGGCAGGCTCCAGCATGGGTATTTTGGCAAACTTGGCATAGTAGCGGTTGTCCTGCTCATTCTGCGAGCTGTGCATGCCAGGGTCGTCTGCCGATACTAACAGAAACCCGCCGTTAACGCCGGCGTACGAGGCGGTAAAAAGGGGGTCGGCGGCCACGTTGACTCCGACGTGCTTCATCGCTGTCAGAGCCCGGGCTCCTGCCACCGAGGCCCCGATGGCTACCTCCATGGCTACCTTCTCATTTGGCGACCATTGAGAGCGAATTTCAGGGTACTGTGCCACATTCTCCAGTATCTCGGTACTGGGGGTGCCTGGGTAGGCAGTCGCCACAGAAACGCCGAACTCGTACGCTCCTCTTGCCACAGCCTCATTGCCGGTCAGCAAAGCTTTCATAAGATGCCCTCCTTTGAAATAAGGTAAAATGCTGCTTTCTCCAATATTCTAACACAGGAAATACGCTGCAATTATCAAAAAACTAGAGAAATAAGCTTGCGGCAACCATGCTGTTTTTTGGGCCATTTCGCCCAATAACGGGCAGCGATTTTGCGAGACATGATTGTCAAAGGTATCGTCTGAAAGTGTGACATTGGCATGATATATCTCTGAGCACATAATATGGGCGTTAAATTTCAAATGACGAAGGGCAAGTCGCGCAAACAGTCAAAATAGTGCGACAATTTGTTTTACTCAGTAAATATTCCGGTGGAAACATGCCGGGAGATTCCATCCGCATCCAAAAGAAGGATACGGGGCATGTTTGGGGTATATATAATGAAATGCCGAGAATGCTTAATTCTTGCCTGCAAGTGTCGTTTTTATTCGTCTGGGATGGGATGTGCGTGTGAGAAGGAAGGAGTGATCGGGAAACAGAGCTATCGTTGCCGTAAGCACGTAGGGATTTCTCCAGGACTTCAGTCAGCAAGTTTTCGCGTCAGAAAGGAAGGATTCACTCCATGAGAAAAGCCATATCGGTAGTTCTATTAATCGCATTTGTGGCGGTGCTTGCCTCGGCTTGCGCTAAGACACCGGAAACACCTCCGGTGGTCGAGGTTCCCGCAGAGCCAAAGGTTTTTAGGTTCTCAGACACCAGCGATGCAAAGTCATTGAACACACACAATGACGTAAACACTATCCTTCAGGACATTATGCTCTACGTCCATTCTTCTCTTTACCGTCTTGTACCCACAGCTGATGGTCAGGCTGCGGTCTACATTGGTGATTTAGCTGCCGGCGATCCGGTTCAGATGGACGGCGAGGGCTATGTCTGGAGAATCAGTCTTCGTGAAGAAGCCAAGTGGCACAATGGCGAACCCATTAATGCCGATAGTATCATGTACTCCTTCAAGATGCTCATCGACCCCCACCTGGGGAATGCCATGGCCAACTTCTTCTATGACAGAGAGATTCAGATAGTGAACGGTTTTGAGTACTACACTCAGGCCCAGGAAGGCAAACCAGCGGTAGCCTGGGAAGATGTAGGCATTAAGAAGGTCGACGAATACACCATCGAGCTTACAACCAAACAGCGTTATCGTGCCGAGGACGTCAAGCGTCACTTCACGGACAGGTCACTATTCCCCGTGTACGAGGCAATGTACGAAGCCGGTATGAACACCTCCAGAACTGTTACCACCTACGGCGCGTCCCTCAGCGACTGGATGGGAGCTGGCCCCTTCTACTTTGAAACCTGGAATCAGGACGCAAATCGCGTCTATGTTAAGAATCCAGACCATTGGCTGGCTGACTACTTCCATTTTGACAGAGTTGAAGTAAGGGTTACACCTGATCGCAACGCCCGTGTACAGATGTGGGAAAGTGGCGAGCTGGACGTTATGGGTCTTGATAGCGTAACTCTCGAAACATATCGTGATGATCCAAGAACACTCGATTACATCGGGATTACCACGCAGCATATAGACATAAACTCTCTAAATACAAAGAACCCGATTTTGCAGACAATGAACTTCAGAAAAGCCATGTACTGGGCTATGGACCGAGCAGAGATAGCCACGCTGGTTGGCGGAGTGCCTGCTCCTTACTACATAAATTCACAGGCAGGCGCGTACCCAGAGCTTGGTATCACCTATCGCATGACCGACGCAGCAAAGGCTGTGGTACCGGCTAATAATGGTTTCGATCCTGTTAAGGCGAAGGAATATTTTGAGGCCGCTCTCGCCGAGGTAGGACAAACCAGCGCTACAGTTGAGCTAATGTACAGTGATACTAACGTTGGTACCAGGCTAGTAGGGGAATACCTGCAACAAAGGTTGCCTGAGATATTTGGGGCTGGGAAGTTCACCATGACCTTGCGTTCAGTTCCCAGTGCTTCTTTCACGGCTACCAAGAATTTCAAACAGGATCCCAACAGTTTCGATATGGCCTTTGGTGGATGGGGCGCTTCACTCTCGCGTGTCTATCCCTATGCGGCCCTTCAGTACTTCCGAGACGCATACGCCAGCCGTCCCAACTCGTTTATCAGCCAGGATTTTGACGATCAATATGCGGCTTGTACTGCTGAAAATGTCAGAATCAATCCTGATTTGATGGTTCAGATGACAGCTGAGCTCGAGAGCATCTACTTGCGCGATGTGGTAAACGTACCACTATACGAGAACGTCTATTACATGATGTACGCAGAAAACATCGTACTTCCGGTCGCAAAGTATATCCCGGGCTTGGGCTACGGGACAATGTTCTCGGACATAAAGAACTAACTTCCTTTAGTGTCTAGATATCAACTGCTTTTATCGACCGGGGTTATTGCCGCCTTCGGCGGCAATAACCCCGGTGCAGTGAAAGCGACTTTCGGGGCGTAACTCCTTGTGGCCCTGATAAGTTTACTCAGTTTCTCCAGTCGGTTTTATAAGTCGGTTTGCAGGGGGTGGGGCAGAATGCTGAAGTACATCGTGGGCCGTGTTTTCGCGATGCTGATTACCTTGTTCATAATTGTGACCTTATCGTTTTTTGTTATTAGACTTATGCCTCAGAACATTTTTGACAACCCGGATTTGCCTCCCTACGTGGTGGAGATCCTGGAGAAGAAGATGCATCTGGATAAGCCCATGTATGTGCAATATTATTACTTTCTTCGCGGCATTTTCCTCGAAGGTGATTTTGGTACATCTGTAAAAATACGGCCTAGTCTGCCTGTCTTTCAGGTCCTCAAGTCCAGACTCCCTATTTCCATGTTAATTAACGTCCTTTCTCTCTTCATATCGATACCCATAGGTATTACTGCGGGAACCATAGCCGCGCTTCGCAAGAATAAGCTCCCAGACCACGCGGTATCCCTGCTGGTAGTGCTCTTCATATCAGTGCCATCGTTCGTTTTTGCCTCACTGATGCAGTATGGCCTTACCTTCCTTTATCCGATCTTTCCGACTCTATATAACCCGTCTGCTACCACTCTTCGGCAACTGGCCATGTCCATCACTTTGCCCGTTGTTGCCCTGGCTCTGAACCCGATAGCCACCGTTGCCAGGTATCTCCGTGGCGAGCTGATTGAAACGATGAGCTCCGAGTTCTTGCTCCTGGCGCGGACAAAGGGACTCACCAGAGCCCAGGCTGTCATGCGGCACGCCTTCAGGAACTCATGCGTGCCGTTGGTGAACATAGTAATCCCTATGTTCACCGGTATCATGGGAGGGTCTTTGGTCATTGAAAGTATTTTTTCTATTCCCGGCATGGGCGGCATGATGATTAGCTCGATTAATGCGGGAGACCATCCGCTTACCATCGCCATACTGATCTTCTATTCAATCATATCCCTTGTCACCATGCTCATAATGGACATCTCCTACGGACTTCTTGATCCTCGCATCCGGATGGGAGGAAGACGCTGATGTTTGGCCGATATGACATGGATGAGCAAATTCGCAATCTCCCCGACTCATATTTCGAGCTGGTTGATCAGGATCAGTTGGCAGATGGCGCTTTGCCCACAACCCCTATAGGTTTCTTTAAAGACGCCTTCCTGCGGTTTAAGAAAAACAAGGTCTCGATGTTCTCGTTCTGGATGATTGTTTTCATCATCATCCTGTCAGTTATCGCGCCTTTCTTTAATCGATATTCATATGTGCAGCAACATACACAACTACGGGATATGCCCCCCAGAATCCCCGTGCTGGAGAAGCTTGGTATAGCCGACGGAACCAGGGTCCTGACAAATCGCAGGAAAGCAAATATCGAAAATCCAGACCTCTTTCCGCCGGCTTCAGTGCTTGAGGTTTTTAACCATCGCGTTGTAAACGGAGTAGAAGTGGTTGATGCAGTAATTGACATGTACTCCTACCGGAACGCCAAGGACGTGTATTTTTGGTTCGGTTCTGACTATCTGGGCCGGGATCTGTTCACGCGCCTGTTTTGGGGTACACGCATGTCCCTGCTTATCGCTTTTTTTGCAGTAATCACTAATATCATTATAGGTACCGTCTACGGTGCCATATCGGGCTACTATGGTGGTACCACAGATATGCTAATGATGAGAATAACAGAAATCCTGGCGGGTATCCCATACCTGGTAGTGGTTATGTTGTTTATCCTCTTATTCGGAACCGGAATGTTTTCCATCATTTTTGCCCTTACAGTCACGGGCTGGATTGGTACCGCCCGGTTAGTCCGGGCCCAGTTCTACAGGTTCAAAGGACGGGAGTACGTCCTCGCCGCCCGGACATTGGGCGTGCCCGATAGGACTCTCATTTTCCGTCACATATTGCCTAACTCCGTCGGGCCTATTATCACTAGAGCGATGATTGCCATCCCAGGAGCCATATTTTCAGAGTCCTTTCTTGCATTTATCGGACTTGGTCTGCAAGCACCTCGACCATCCATAGGTATATTGCTCTCTGATGGCCAGAAGGTGCTCCTGCAGTATCCATATCAGACACTTTTCCCAGCCGTACTCATATCTGTGTTAATGATTTCATTTAATCTGTTCGCCAATGGTTTGAGAGACTCACTCGATCCAACGAAGCGCGGGGAGGAGTGATAGCAAATGCAAGATAGAAGACATGTTCATGAGACCAGACAAGACGACACCATACTGAGAGTCAGGGATCTGAAAGTCTCGTTTCGTTCCTACGGGGGGCTTGTGCAGGCGGTTCGCGGAATCAGTTTTGATCTGAAGCGTGGCGAAACAGTAGCCGTTGTTGGCGAGTCAGGTTCCGGGAAGTCTGTAAGCATTAAAACCATCATGGGGATATTGCCGTCAAATGCAATCATTGAATCTGGTGAGATTATGTATGACGGCAAGGATTTGACTAAGGTAAGTGAAGACGATTTTCACGAGATAAGAGGGAAACGTATCGGTCTTATTTTCCAGGATCCCCTTTCGGCACTTAATCCAATCATGAAAATTGGCAAGCAGATAACCGAGGCTCTTGTCCTGGCTCAGAAGATGAACCCCAAGGAGGCCCGGGGACAGGCTCTGGAGTTGATGAATGCTGTCGGCATTTCCGATGCGGAGCGTCGCTTTGATCAATATCCGTTTCAGTTTTCTGGCGGTATGCGACAGCGTATAGTTATCGCCATAGCCTTAGCGGGAGATCCAGAAATCCTCATATGCGATGAGCCCACCACAGCCCTTGATGTGACCGTTCAAGCCCGCATCCTCGAGTTAATAAACAGCATCAAAAAGTCCAGAAATCTGTCCGTTATATTCATCACCCATGATTTGGGGGTTGTTGCCAACATGGCAGATAGGGTAAACGTCATGTACGCCGGGAAGATAGTCGAGACCGGTACCAGCGAAGAAATATTCTTTGACCCTGCACACCCATACACCTGGGCGTTACTCAGCTCGATGCCCGACCTGGAAACTAAAGAGAGGTTGCTAGCGATTCCGGGCACCCCTCCCAACATGATCTTTCCTCCGAAGGGCGATGCCTTTGCCCCGCGGAACAAGAATGCACTCAAAATTGACTTGGAGATGGAGCCGCCGTTCTTTAAGCTTTCCGAGACACATTATGCGGCCACATGGCTATTGCACCCGAAAGCTCCCAAGGTTGAACTGCCTGAAGTACTTAAGGCCAGAATTGCCAGGATGAAAGGGGGCGGAGAACTCCATGCCTAGTTCTGAATACCTGCTAGAAGTACAGGGATTACGCCAGTATTTTGCATCTGGCAGAGGGAAGAACCGACTGGTGGTTAAAGCGGTAGACGATATCAGTTTTGGTGTAAAGCCTGCGGAGACATTTGGGCTGGTAGGTGAGTCCGGTTGTGGAAAGACTACGACAGGGAGAACTATCATCCGTCTGTGTGATCCCACTGCCGGTAGAGTGTTTTTTGACGGGCGAGAGGTCTCAGGCAGGATGACAAATGATCTCAGGAAATACCTAACAGATAACATCGCTATGATCTTCCAGGACCCAATCGAGTCGCTAAACCCACGCATGACTATCGAAGAAATCGTAGGGGAAGGGCTCAAGGTCAGGGGGCTCAAGGACAAAGCTGAGATTAGACGCCGTGTAGTGGAAATGCTGGTCAAGGTTGGACTTAACGAAGAACATGCCACCCGCTATCCCCATGAATTCTCGGGTGGTCAGCGACAGCGCATAGGTATTGCACGTGCCGTCATTGTAAAACCAAAAATGATTATAGCGGATGAGCCTGTTTCTGCCCTTGACGTGTCCATCCAGGCTCAGGTGATAAACCTGTTAAACGATCTCAAGGAAGAACTAGGCCTCACTATTTTGTTTATTGCCCACGACTTATCCGTGGTCAAGTATTTCTCCAATCGCATAGGAGTCATGTATTATGGTCGCCTTGTGGAAGTAGCCAAAGGGGATGATCTGTATAAGAACCCGTTGCATCCGTATACCAGAGCCTTGCTATCGGCCATACCGCAACCTAATCCCCTCACAGAACGGACCAGGCAGCGGGTAGATTATGTTCCTGACCGGGATCACGATTACTCAACTGAACAGCCGACAATGGTCGAGGTTGAGCCTGAACACTTTGTTCTGTGTTCTCCGTCTGAACTGCTTGAGTACAGACGAAGGATTGCGCAGAATGTATAAAGTCATCAAGTGTTCCTGTTTTTACACCCAGCAGATGCTTTCCCTCGGTTAATCGGGTTGCTGTAAGCGTGAGGAGGGGACATATGCTTCTCAAATGCGTGAGTGAAAGAGGCACAGGCTCTGTTAACGAGGATGTATGTGGAAGCACACAGACACGGTTTTGGGTATTGGACGGGGCAACGCCTGTTGTTTTCCCACCCAGATATTCGGCAGAAAGCGATGCCAGGTATATAGTCGATCTGTTTAGCCGTGAGTTGCAGCAACAGGGTGACGCGCCACTGACGAATGTGCAACTGCTGAAGACGTGTGCGACGAAAATCAGGGGACAGACGTGTCTGCCATCTGATGTCCTGCCACACGAGCAACCTAGCTTCGCCCTGGCCATGGTCCATGTGAGACACATGGACATTGAGGTAACGGTCCTGGGCGATTGCTTTGTGATAGTTAAGGAGTGTCGAGCTTATCGCGTTTACACGGATGAGCGGGTCAAAGTAGCCGGAGATGAAACGCAGAAACTCATCAAATACCTTAATGCATCGGATTTGCCCGTCCCTGTGGCCGAGGGCATGTTGAGAGATCAGCTAACCAGAAATCGACAACTGATGAACCGCCCCGGCGGCTATTACGTGGGAACCTTTGACGGTGACGGGTTTGATTATGCAAAAACGCACCTGGAGAAGCGGACCGGGGTTGACGGGTTGCTATTGTGTAGCGATGGGTTTCACAAGGTTTTTGATTTAGGGCTTATGGACCCCATGGAAATTGACTGTAAGTCGCTGGATTTGGCTCAGAAAATCAGTCTGCTCCGCAGTCGTGAAGCAACCGGCGGGAAGACATTTGGCAAGCAAAGTGACGATGCAACTGCCTTGTGTCTGACTTTCCGTGGTCAATGTGGGCCATGATTGTTCGGTCTTTCCGAGACTGCCTTAAGGAGAAACACTGCATCGAGAGGAGAGAACCATCATTATTATCGACTTCTCGCAACTTGATCATTTCATCGAGAACATTATGGAAGAGTACCAATGCCCCGGGTTGTCACTGGCTCTAGCGCTTGGAGAAGACGTCGTTTATGCAAAGGGATATGGCCGTCGCAATGAGGGCGGTGATGCAGTAACGACCAATACCATTTTCGGCATCGCCTCCATAACAAAGGCATTTACCGCATTGGCCATTGCTCAATTATACGAAGCCGGCAAGTTAGGCTTGGACGATTCAGTGAAGAAGTACCTGCCTTCCTTCAAAACTCCGGAGCATACCGACGCCATTAAGATCATCCATCTGATCAATCACACCTCGGGATTACCTTTGCTTCCTTCAATGAAGTATGCAATGATGACGGGAACGGCCAGGGACACTGATCAGCAGCTCCCGTCTGGCATCACGCCTGTCGAGACGACACAAGATTTGCTACGCTTCATGGGCGAGGCCGAATATGAGATGTTAGGATATCCAGGGCATTTCATTAATTATTCAAATGATGGCTATTCGATTTTGGGCGCAATAGTGGAATCAGTTTCCGGCATGAGCTACTCGAATTACATAGAGAAACACATCCTGAAGCCGCTTGGTATGACGCGCACAATGGTCGAGAGAACAGAACTAGTTAAACACAGTGATGTGACGGACCTGTATTATCATGACGACGACAACAGAGTTCAGCACACGTCCCATTGGCAGGAAGCACCGTCACACTTTGCCTGTGGGTGGTTACGCTCCTGCAGTACGGATTTGGTGAAATTCTGGCAGATGCTGGAGCAGGAAGGTGTGTACAGGGGAACAAGGGTGCTCTCCTCGAGTATATGGAGAGAGTTACTCTCAAGAAAAGCCAATATAACTATCCATAGGGAGTACGGTCCTGGTGTCCGCATTCAACCCAACTACCGGGGAGAGACAGTGATAGACCACACCGGTGGACTCAGGGGGATTTCCTCGAACGCGGGATTTGTCAAGGATAAGGGCATAACTGTGGCAGTGCTCAGCAACCTGTCGGGGTTTCCTTCCTCGCTCGTGTTTACTGCTGCGGTCAACCTGATGCTGTCACTGCCCCTTGACACACCAAGATATCAGTACGCGAGAGTTCATTGGCCTGAGGAAGTCATGTCACGGCGCACCGGTGTCTTCATGTCTTCCGAAGGTTTCACCGCACCCATTACAATTACGTCTGAGGGTGGGAAGCTGCTGATGGCAAAGTCGGGCGATATCCAGGAACTAACCCCGACCACAGCTGATGTTGCCGTTCTAAATATAGTGGGACAAGATATGTCCCGTGAAGTCCGCTTTCACGAGGACGATTCGGGGCAGGTTTGGGCCATAGGCAATAACAACCGAATGTTCCGCAGGGTATAGTTGTCGACATACCTTGCCCTGGCAGGCAATCAGCATGGACCGCCCGAGATGGTTTTCAGCCTCGGACGGTCCTGTCTATACACAAGCATGCCACGCACAGCGATGGCCGAAGACTGACAATGTCCGTTTTTCTTCTCGTCGCGCAGAATGACATTGCTCTGAAATGCTCTATTTTAGGCTCGAGTGCCCATAATTGAGCATGGTATTTCAACTCTAGTGCCATACAGGCTTGGTCTGACATGCGTGCAAATGGTGTATTGTGCTTATAATAGCAAATAAAAGTCTTCTGTATTTCAAAAAATAGCTAGTTATTCCCCCTTTTCATGACACTAAATGGCTCCAGGTGGGCTTGAAGGCATATGATGGTAGTAAAGAGGCATAATATACCATTTGACTGTAAAAGAAGGATACTGGGCTTCTGTGGGGTATATATATAGAGACGCCGTAAAGCCGTCATGTTCCCATCGTGCCTGGGGAGGAGCGAGGGAAACGGGCAGTTTGTCGGTTTCGCACAGAGACTATTTTTCTAAGGAGGAAAAAATGAAACGAATTTTAATCATTATGGTCATCCTGGCCATCGCTCTCGTGGGTTGTACCCCAACGACACCCCCAACCCCCGACCCCGTTGAGCCAACCATCGTATCGCAAGATTACTACACAGTTTACTCAGCGGAAATCGCCACAGCCAACTACCTGGTGAGTAGCACTGTAACTGAAATGACAGTTGCTATGAACACCATCGACGGTATGGTCGAATACGACAGCTTCGGTGTCCTTCGCCCCGCTGCCGCCAAAGACTGGACAATTTCCCCTGACGGTACCGTCTACACCTTCAACCTGCGCGAAGGTATGAACTGGTACACCCATGCCGGCGAAGAATACGCCGAGGTAGTAGCCCAGGACTTCGTGGATGCCATGAAGCACATCCTCGATCCCGAGACTGCCTCATTCTCGGCTCATCATATTAGGGGAACAATCAAGAACGCCGACGAGTACTTCCTTGGTCTCGCCAGCGACGATCATGAGGAGATCAGTTTCGACGAGGTAGGTATTAAGGCCATCAGCAAGTATGTGGTCGAGTACACCCTGGAAGACGCTACCCCCTGGTTCCTCTCCATGCTGACCCACACCGTCTACAAGCCCGTCAACGGGGCCTTTCTGGCTTCCGTGGGCGATCGTTTTGGTACCAGCCACGACGCCATGCTCTATAGCGGGCCCTATCTGTTCGCCAATTTCGCACCTCAGGACGTGCGTGAATACGTTAAGAACGAAAACTACTGGGATGCAGGCAATGTACACATCAACACCCTGACATACCGCTTCAACCGTGAAGCCGGCGCCCTGGCGCCTGAGCTGTTCTACCGCGGTGAAATCAGTAGTGCCGCCATCCCCATAGCCATCATCGAAGGCTGGATGGACGATCCTGCTCGCAAGGACCTGGTGTTCCCCAACCCGGTCAGTTCGTGGAACTTCTGGTACAGCTTTAACTTCGAGCCTCAGTTTGCTGCCGAATACGAGCCGGAGAACTGGCGCGTAGCTGTCCAGAACGAAGCATTCCGCAAGGCTTTCTATCATGGCCTTGACCGCGTTGCCGCTCACCTCACAGTCGATCCTTACAACCCTGAGCGTCAGCTGAAGAATTCGATGACCTCGCCTGGTTTTGTATCGGTTGAGGGTGTTGATTACACCATGCTTCCTGCCCTTGAGAAGTTCACCACCACTGACCCCTTCCAGCCGGAACTGGCCAAGCAGTTTGCTGCCCAGGCCATGACCGAGCTGGCAGGTACGGTGACCTTCCCGGTAAAGGTGAAATATCCTTACAGCACCGGTAGTGCCGATGCCACCAACCGCGCCCAGGTAATTGAGCAACAGCTCGAGAACCTGCTGGGCAACGACTTCATTGACTTCATCCCAGTGGGTTACCCTGCCACCGGGTTCCTCGNNCCGCCGTAACGGCAACTACGCTTTCTCAGAAGTAAACTGGGGAGCGACCTACATCGACCCCTACGCCTATACACCGCCCTTCCACACAGGCAATCCCATGCGTTACACCGACATCGCTGTTGCTGCCGGTGACGCATACATGACCCTGCTGGATGCGGCTCACAACGAGAAGGTCGATCTGGACCGCCGTTACGAGTTGTTCTCTATAGCTGAAGCCTATCTGCTTGAGCATGCCCTGGTAATACCTTACCGCGGCGGCGGCGGCGGCTACCAGGCCAGCTATATTCAGCCCTTCACCATTCCGTACGCACCGGCTGGATTAGCAAACCTTAGCTTCAAGTACGCCTGGATTCGCGAGAACCCTGTAACTGTGGACGAGTTCTTCCAGTTGCAGGATCAGTGGGAAGCTGACAGGCTGGAAGCCCTCAGGGCCGCCGGTCAGTAATACACTCGGTTGATTCTACTGCGCAGGGCCGCCTGACGGCGGTCCTTTGCAGTGGGGCAATGATAAACTATCTCGAAAGGCGGGATGATTATGGGTGTGCCGGTTGAAAACGTTCCCATCAAACAGCAACCCACGCGCCGCAAGGCAAAAGGCGGTCTTTTGGCTTACTCTTTAAAGCGCGCCGGGCAATCTGTTATCACCATCCTAATAGTTATCACTGTAGTGTTCCTGCTCATGCGGCTGTTGCCTATTGAGGGGTACTTTGGCGATGACTATGACCGGCTGGATCAGTTCCAGAGAGAGGCCATCCTGCGCAGCATGGGATTGCTGGACCCCTGGTATACTCAGCTTAAGAACTTCTATGTAAATCTATTCCAGGGAGATCTAGGCACATCGATAATCTATCGACCCCGTGTCCCCGTAGCGGAGATCATTATTCCCAAGATACCTATTTCAGTGAAGTTCGGCTTGACGGCCATCGGCATCTCATTGACTTTGGGCATGTCTATGGGGGTCCTGGCAGCCAGAGAGAAAGGCAAGTTATTCGACAGCGTGGTGCAGGGCTATATTGTATTCATCAATGCCGTGCCGGCTGTGGTATATCTGCTCTTCATCCAGCTATATGCCACCCAGTACTTCAAGCTACCCATCCTCTTCAATGCGCGCAATCCGCGCAGCTGGTATCTGCCGGCCATTTGTCTGGCGTTAAGCGGTATTGCCAGCTACGCCATGTGGATACGCCGTTTTATGGTGGATGAACTAAACAAAGACTACATCAAGCTGGCCCGAGCCAAGGGTATGTCCAATACGGCTGTCATGATTAAGCACGTTTTGCGAAATGCCTTCGTACCCATGGCCCAGACACTCCCCACAACCCTTCTATATACGGTTGCCGGTTCTCTCTACATAGAGTCCCTGTACTCAATCCCCGGCATGGGCGGCCTGCTGATCGACGCTATATCTCGCCAGGACAATCCACTGGTGCAGGCTCTGGTTCTGATGTTTTCCAGTATCGGCGTTATCGGTCTCTTCGCAGGCGACATACTGATGGCTTTAGTGGATCCGCGCATCAAACTTGAGAGCAGAGGAGGGGCACGATAATGTCTGTGAACGACACTATTAATGCGATTGACGAGCAGTCCCTCTTTGAAATTGCTCAGTACGATGCCGAAGAAGCAGAACGCGGTGGTTATTCCGACTATTCCTATTGGCGGTCTACCTTGCGCGTCTTCATGAAGAACAAGATTGCAGTTCTGGCGCTGTTGGTCATGGTAGTATTGCTCACTTTCACGGTCATCCAGCCGTACCTGCCGAATCAGAAGGACCCAAACTTCATCCATATCGATCAGTCTACGGGGCGTCAGCTGCGCAACGTGCAGCCCAACGAGGAGTTCCGCTTTGGCACTAACTCCATCGGCCAGGATCTCTGGGCCCGCATTTGGCGCGGCACCAGAACATCCATGTTGCTGGCTCTCTTTGTCGCCACTATCCGCGTCATCGTGGGCATAACAGTCGGCGCTTTATGGGGTTATGTACGCAAGCTAGATCGCTTTATGACAGAGGTCTACAATGTCCTGGCCAATGTACCTACTACCATCGTGTATACGCTCTTTGCCTATATACTGCGGCCAAGCCTCCGGACCATGATCATCGCCATGACGGTGCTGGGGTGGTTGCCCATGTCCCGCTTTATCCGCAACCAGGTGGTCATCATCCGAGACCGTGAGTATAACCTGGCGTCGCGCTGTTTGGGGACACCTACGAGCCGCATTATTACGCGCAATGTTTTGCCATACCTGGTGTCTGTTATCATGCTGCAATTTGCTCTGGCCATACCGCTGGTCATCGCTGGAGAGGTGTTTCTGAGCTATATCGGCCTGGGATTGCCGCTCTACATGCCCTCCCTGGGTAACCTGGTGAACGAGGGGCGGCAGCTGATGATGATACGCACCCTCAGGTATCAGCTCATCTATCCTTCGACTATATTGTCAATCATCACTATTTCGTTCTACATAATGGGTAACGCCTTTTCCGACGCGGCTGATCCCAGAACCCACGTATAAGGAGGTGCGGCATGGACGATAAGATTATTCTTTCCGCCAAGGATGTAGTCATTAAGTTCAGTCTGCGGGGCATTGTCCTCACCGCCATCAGGGGAGCTTCTCTGGAGCTAAGAGAAGGGAAAACCCTGGCCATCGTGGGTGAATCGGGATCTGGCAAGTCAGTGTTCACCAAGTCGTTTCTCGGCATGCTGGACCGCAATGGCTGGGTCGACTCCGGGTCCATCATGTTCGAAGGCAAGGACCTGGCCAAGTACAAGAAAGAAAAGGATTGGTTGGCGCTGCGGGGTCGCAAAATAGCCATGGTATTTCAGGACCCTATGACATCCCTTAACCCCTTGCGCAGCATCGGCAAGCAAATACAGGAAGTCGTT
>DDWC01000255.1 GCA_002345475.1 Firmicutes bacterium UBA2296 | reverse complement strand
GGTGGAGGCGGGGGGAGTTGAACCCACCGTCCGAAGGCATGCCAGCCCGAGCTTCTCCGAGTGCAGTCAGTGGTTTTTTGATTCGCCCTTTCGTACGCCCGCTGACAGGCTTACGACGTCGCTAGTCTGTAATTTTCGCTACACCTACCAGACAATCAGTGAAGCTACTCCTGCTTTCTTGACGCCGGTTACCGCACTCGCAGGTGTAGTACGGGCCGACGACCGCCTAAGTTAGGCGGCGAACGCTAACTTGTTGTTTGCGTTTAAGTTATTTTTTCCCTGTTTTACGGGTGTCGGGAACCCGACTCGCTACTCTGACCCACTCTACCCCCGTCGAAACCTTTTCGCCCCCAAGATTTTATCCCAGCTCGCCTTTCTGGCGAGCGCGGAAAGCTCTTTCGATGTCTCGCTGGGCTTCTTTGTCTGCGGCACTGTCGCGCTTGTCATGCAGTTTCTTGCCGCGGGCTATGCCCAGGGCGACCTTGACTCGTCCGTTTTTCTCGTACAACTTGAGTGCAATCAGGGTGAGGCCTTTCTGCTGCACCAGACCCAGCAGGCGGTTAATCTCTCTTTTGTGCAGGAGCAGCACGCGCTGTCGGCGCGGATCGTGGTTGAACTGGTTGCCCTGATCATACGGACTGATATGGACGTTGTGGAGGACGCATTGCCCGCCCGATATTGCCGCATAACTGTCGCGCAGGTTTGCTTTGCCGGCCCGAATTGACTTTACCTCGGTTCCCTTCAAAGCGATACCTGCTTCGATGGTATCCTCGATTGCGTAATCATGGTATGCCTTGCGGTTCTCGGCAAATACACGGTTCTCGTTTTTCTGCTTAGCCATATGCACTCCTACTTGCGAAAAATGGACCCACTTGCAGGGCAAGAGGGTCGCGCTCGTCCTCTATAATCTTAGCAGATTACAGGGCATTATTCAAGGTTGTCGGCTTCTGGCTCAGCCTCGGACTCTCTCTCGGCCTGCTCGGACAGAGGGCGCATCGTGGGGAAGAGCACGCTGTCGCGGATGTTCGGCAGGTCAAGTAATACCTGCATGAGGCGGTCGACACCCATGCCCCAACCGGAAATCGGGGGCATACCGTATTCCATGGCCTTTAGGTAGTCATTATCCATAGGCATGGCCTCCGCGTCACCGGCCACGCGCAGGGCAGCTTGTTGTTCCAGCCTGGCGCGTTGCTCCACGGGATCCACTAGCTCTGAATAAGCGTTAATGATCTCCGCGCCATTAACCAGCAGCTGGAACCTGTCCGTGATCTGCGGATTGTCGTCGTTCTTGCGGGCCAGGGGTGAGAGCTCTATGGGATGTGCAGTTAGGAATGTGGGGCTGATAATCCTGGGGCGACTTACCTTCTTGTACAGCAGATCTATCAGGTTGCCTTTGCCCAGCTTGTCGAGCCCCTCCTGCTCCAGACGTATTCCCTTGGTCCGAATCTCAGCCAGGAGTGACGCCGCGTTGTCGTGAGCATCAATATCGATGTCGCAATCTCTGAGGATAATGTCACGGAACGTAACCACCGGCCACTCGGAGGCAAAGTCAATCTCGCTGTCGCCGATCCGGATGACGGTGGAGCCAAAGAGTTCCTGAATAACATGGATGATCATCTGACGCAGCAGGCTCATGTTGTCCCGGTAGTTGAAGTAAGCGCTGTAACCTTCAATCATGGTAAAATCCTGTAGGTGCGCCGGGCTGATACCTTCGTTGCGGAAACAACGCGCCACTTCATAGACATGGTTATATCCGCCGACCACAAGGCGCTTGAGGTAGGTTTCAGGCGCGATGCGCAGATAGACGTCGATGTCGAGGGACTTGTGGTGAGTGACAAAGGGAGTAGCCAGGGCGCCAGAAGCCTGGTTGGTGAGAATCTGCGTTTCCACTTCGAGAAAGTCGCGGCTGTCCAGGAAGTTGCGGATAGACTTAAGAAGTTTGGACCGCATGACAAAGACCCGGCGACTTTCCGCGCTGGCAATCAGGTCCAGGTAGCGCTGGCGGTAACGCAGTTCTATGTCTTTCAGGCCATGCCACTTCTCGGGCAGATCTCGCAGGCTCTTGCCCAGGAAGGTGAACTGAGCGGTCTGCACTGTTTTCTCGCCGGTGCGTGTAGTAAATGTTGCGCCCCGCACACCTACGAAGTCTCCAATATCAACAACTTTATGAAACACATCGTACTGCTCCTCCAGCACGTCCTTCTTGAGGGAGACCTGAACTCTGCCCCGCAAGTCCTGCAGATGGATAAAGGTCAGCTTGCCCATTTTGCGCACACCTACTACCCTGCCGGCGATGCTTACACCCTCGGTTTCGTCGGGCAGTAATGCCGCCTGGGCTAAGGTATGGGTTGTCTCGTACCGTTCAGGGTAAGGGTTGATGCCGTATTCCTTCAGCAAATTGAGTTTTTCAAGTCTGTATGGTTGGGCCATTGTCGGGACACCTCCTGATTATTAGAGCATACAGCATTCAGCACTTGGCATTCAGCGGGGTAAGCGCCTGGCGCTCGGAACTCGGTTTCCGGCGGGTCGGGCCTAAGTTGTCAGGTGTGATAAAGCTTCCAGTAGGACCATCGTCGTGACTCAGCTGCTGACTGCTGATAGCTGACTGCTGACTGCTAAAGAAAAACCTTCCCCCCCAATATAGGGACGAAGGTTCGCGGTACCACCCTAGTTGGCTGCGCCATAAACAGGCACAACCCAGCTTTACACCCGGTAACGGCGGGCGGCCGGCTAACTCGGTCCGGACAAAGTCATCCGTTTTTCTCGTCGCGACTCCGCGGCTTTATATCGGTGATCCCCCGCAGGCTTGCACCAACCGCCTGCTCTCTGTGGAAGATTGTCTCCGACGCCTCCGCATCTATGTCTTTCTCGTAAATTCTACTTGCGACGCGGCCCTCTGTCAAGCCGACGCTCTTTGCCGCGACCGGGTTTTGTCCCCTTAGTTGCGGGCTCGGCTGCGGTCAGCAGGCTGAAATCAACTGTCCAGTCTGCAGTATTGACCTTCTCCACCCGCACTCTGACCGGGTCTCCCAGCCGCAGGCGGCGCTTGGTCTTGCGCCCGTACAGGGCGTAAGTGTCAGGATCAAACTCGTAATAGTCGTCATCCAGCGATGACATATGCACTAAGCCCTCCACAGTATTGCCAAGCTCGACGAAGAAGCCGAAGGAGACAACACCGCTTATGAAGCCGTCGTACTCCTCTCCCACTTTGTCCTGCATGAAGAGAGTTTTCTTGACTGCTTCTACGGCGCGCTCGGCTTCGGTGGCCAGCTGCTCTCTGTCGGATGACTGCTTCGCGGCCTTGGCTACGAATGCTGTCAGCTTCTCATGCTCACTTTCACTTAGCTTGCCCTGGCGCAGGAGGCGCTTTATTATTCGGTGGATAACAAGGTCGGGATAACGACGAATTGGCGACGTGAAATGGCTATAATACTGCAAAGCGAGGCCAAAATGTCCCAGAGCTTCAGGGCTGTAACGAGCGCGCATCATGTGGCGCAGCAAGACCCTATGTACCAGTCTCTTCTCCGGCCGACCCTCCAGCGCGTTCATTACCTCCTGAATCGCCGCTGGCCTGACCCCTTCCTTGCCTGCACGTACCCGCAAGCCAAAGCTATTGAGAAACAGGTTCAGCTCGACTACCTTGTCGGGCCCCGGCTCTTCGTGGACGCGATAGAGAAAGGGTACCTGAAGCCAGAAGAACCTTGTGGCCACCGTCTCATTGGCCAGTACCATAAACTCTTCGATAATGCTGTCGGCCAGGGTCTTCTGCCTTGGCACAATGTCGAGAACTTTGCCGTCAGGGCCAAGGACAATCTTGGCTTCTCCCAGCTCAAAATCAATGGCCCCCCGTCTTTCACGCTTGCTCATCAGGATGTCGCGCAGTTGCTGCATGAGCCGCAAATCCTCTATCTGGCGCGGATACCGCTCCTTAACCTCGCCGGGCTCATCCAGCAGTATGGCGTTCACCTCATCGTATGTCAGGCGTTCGGCAGTGCGAATCACACTCTCAACGATCTCATGGTCCACTACTTCACCGCTCTGATTGACATCCATGAAAACTGACAAGGCCAACCTTTCAACCTGAGGGTTGAGGCTGCATATGCCGTTGGACAACGTCTCCGGCAACATGGGGATGACGCCGTCTGCCAGGTATACACTAGTGCCTCGTTCAAATGCTTCACGATCCAGAGCCGTGCCTTCACGGACGTAATGGCCCACGTCGGCAATATGCACCCCCAGACGATACAGCCCTGAGGCGGTCTGCTCAATGGAAACAGCATCGTCAAGGTCCTTGGCGTCAGCACCGTCAATGGTGACCATGTTAAGCCCGGTGAGGTCTCGCCGACCTCGCCGCTGTTCTTCCGTCACCGACAGTGACACCCTGGCTACTTCGGAATGAACATCCGAAGGGAAATCCTCGGGTAAGCCCAACTGCCGGACCACACCGAGTGACTCCACCGAAGGCTGTCCGGCACGCCCCAGAACCTCAATGATTTCCCCTTCCGCTGGCTGCCTGCCTTTGGGCCAACGGAGGAGCTCGACCACCACTTTATCGCCGGAAGTAGCCTTGCCTCCCTTGCCTTTGGGGATGATAATGTCTGCGGTCAGTCTTTTTTCATCCGGGATTACATAGCCGGCCTCTCCGGGAAAGCCCTCGAAGCGGCCGACAACCCGGGAGAAAGCCCGGTTGAGAACGCGGATGACTTCTCCCTCGGCACGGGTTTCGCCCTTGGACTGCCTTATAACCCGCACCAGCACCCTGTCCTTATGCATGGCCCCGGACATTGAGTGAGAAGCAATGTAGATGTCGCCTTTGATGTTTTTGTCCTCAGGGAGAACAAAGGCATAACCCTGGGGCTGTGCCTGCACCGTACCGACTACCAGATTCATCTGTTCTGGCAGACCTATGCGGCCGTTTCTCGTCCTTATGATTACTGCTTCCTCTTCCAGTTGCTCCAGAAGATTCTGCCAGTCGGCCTTGCGCTCGCCCCTTTTCATGAGACTCGCTATGAGTTCCTCTGGGGTCAGAGGCCGGTACACTTCTTCTCGCATGAACTCAAGTAGTCGTTCTCTGGACATACCCATCCCCCCCAATATTTCTGCTCAGCTTTGCCATGTCGCACAGGCAAGTTCAAGCAGGCGTCTCCAGATAGGTGCCACTGGCACCGTGTCGTCAGTGTTGAGGCTACGCAAGTACCAATACAGAGTCAGAATGTACAGCGGGAACTCCCGCTCATCCCGCAGTGTGCCCAGAGCCTCCTGCCATAAGATCATCGCCAATCTGCCTGATCCGGAACATCCCAGGCTCTGAGCCTGTCCGGCCTGCTGCAGGGCGCTAAACACGCTGGGCTCGCTGACTGTGGCAGAAGCGACCGCGGGGTTTGGCAAGGCGCCCCCCAGCAAGGCCAGAAACATAGCAACTAAAGATTGGGCACCGCTTTGGCTCCAGCGGGTTTCACCTTGCACCGCCTGAGCGACGGCACTGAGTCCCTCGCTGTCCTTCATCAAGTAGAGAATGAGAGCAAACGTATATCCCTGTAAAGACTCAAAACCATAACTGCTTTTCCTGAAAAGGGTTAAAACATCATCGCGTTGTAGAATGTCTGCAGGGAAGTCCGCTTCGGCAACAATTTTCCCAGGATATTGAGCCAGAGTGAGTTCAAGAGTAACATAGTGTCTAAGGGCCACAAAACCGCATTTTNNCATATCCATCACCACCGCCGCAGCCTCGGCCAGCTCAGCCAGCCGGCCTTGCCTGGTGGCAGCTCGCAGAAGATTCGTCGCCACCTCTTCAAGGCGGGCGGAGAGCTCTTCTGCCAGGGCAGGGTACCTCGCGGCAAGATGACAAGCCGTTGTCAGTCGTTTTATGGATTGCGGATAATCACCCTGTAAGTACAATGCCAGACCCAGGTAGCGAGACGAATCTATGCACAGCGAGAAGAACTTTTCGGGTTGCGCCGACAGACGCTTACGATAGAAGCTGAGGGCTGACGTCAGCCTGGGGATGCCATTACTGACATTCCCCGCCAGACAGGCGGATTTCCCGCTGAGGAGCTCAGCCTGCGCCACCGCCGCGGGAACAAGTTCGGCTTCATAGAGCTCGAGCAACATCTCGGCTATCCCGTGGGCTCGCCGGTAGTGCCCACCGCGGAAACTCTGTTCCGCCAGAATGGCGGTCTCCACGGGGGAGAGATCGGGCAATGACATGTTCCTGGGCTGGGCCTGAAAGCTATCAAGCTCCCCAGGTAAGCCCGGTAATGAGTAGAGCTTTCCTGGATCGGTGTGCAGGAGCCAATGCAGATTCTCGATGATAGATTCTTTTGCACTCTGCGGTTCACCTTCGGCGAGAATAGCCGACAGATACTGGCGCGAAGTGCCGAGAATATCGGCGGCCTGTGCCATTGTCAGTCCGCGTTTCTCAAGAAGAGACTTCACATTCTCTGACCATATTCGCTTGTACACCCGGCCACCTCCTAGTTGAAGTATAGAACCGGCGCTGTGACGGGTCAAGCAGACCCTGACGGCAGGAAAGGTAGTGTATGCCCATGTCCGACCCAAGACAAACAGCAGGTAGTACCAATTTTACCGTGGTGGATGTTCTTCTGCTCGGTGTGGTCACAGTGTGGGGCGTCAACGTGGTCGTTGTAAAACTGGCGTTAGCCTCTATGCATCCGCTATTGTTTAACTCCATGCGCTTTCTTCTGGCTGCATCCCTGAGCCTGACAATGCTGCACATCACCGAACGCGGCCATCGACTGCGCCGCGCCGACTTGCCCATCATCATAGGTTTGGGGCTGCTGGGTCACGCCATGTATCAGGTGCTTTTCATCTTTGGTATAAACTTGACCACTGCCGGGAACACTTCACTACTTTTGGCTACCATGCCAATTTGGGTAGCGGTACTAAGCGCCGCTTTTCGCCTTGACGAAGTCAATCTGTTCACCTGGCTTGGCATTGCCTGTTCTTTTCTGGGCATCGCCCTGGTAATCCTCGGCGGGGGGAAAACTATTGCCTTTGCTCTCAGCTCATTTCGCGGCGATGCCATGATTCTCATGGCCACTCTGCTCATGGCGACCTACACCTTGCTCAGCCGCCCCCTGCTCAGCCGATATACCCCGCTCCAGCTCTCTTCATATACCATGACAGCCGGCGCCATCGCTCTTCTGCTGGTGTCTCTGCCCATATTAACTACTACTGACTTTTCCACTGTTGCTCCCATCGGCTGGGGTGGAGTGGTATTCTCCAGTGTATTCGCCGTAGTTCTGGGCTACTACGTGTGGAACCGCGGCCTCCAGTTGCTCGGCCCCGCCCGCACCGCCATATACAACAACCTCTCCCCGGTTGTAGCGATGCTAACCGGCTGGATAGTGCTGGCAGAACGAGTAACTACCACGCAATTTGTGGGAGCGGGGCTAATCTTCACCGGTTTGCTCCTGGCCAGGAAAAGGGCCCGAAACAAAAACGCAACAATTTAATACGGAACCAACAGGGCAGACAGGCGTCTATAGGGGTGAAACAAAACGAAAGGAAGTGTTCACCGTGAAGNNAGAAACTGATCGCCCTGACCATGTTGTTGGTCATCGCCCTGGCTGTGCCCGCCATGGCCGCCCTCAAGGTTCTGCCTGAGGAACTCTCTCAGGAACTGGAACAGATCGCCAAGGAATACTACGCCGCCGAGAAGAACGTTTCGGCCGACAGCCTTGAAGTAACCGAAGGCTGGGTGCGTGAGTTGTTCAATATCGACCGCGAGATATATGTCGTTGTCATAGGCGAAAAGGACTCTGTCTACGTCGACGTAATGGACAAGACCGCTCTGAGCGAGGAAGAAATGGAAGCTCTCATCGCTGAAGATCTCGCCAACGAGCCTGATGAGCCCATCTTTCGCACCATGGCCATCGGGATAGGCGCTGAAGACGGCGAAGTAAACGCCACTGAGGCCGAAGAAAAGTCAAACACCGTATACTATGTCGGAGCCGCACTGGTGGCTGGTCTTGGAGCCGGTACTCTATTGCTCAAGTCCCGCAACAAGTAAATCTCGACCAATTTTAAAGCACACCCGGGCTTTTTGAGCCCGGGTGTGCTATTTGTCGCTATAGACCTATATCAGCAGCCACTTCCTGCATGGCTTCCAGTGACAGTGCAACAAACTCCTCCAGAGACAGATCCAGCTCGGAGCAAGCCAGTATGGTTTCGCGCTTGGCTCCACGGGCGAAACTCTTCTCGCCGAACCGGTTCAGTACGAACTCCGGCGTTATAGCAGAGAGCTTTTTGTCTGGATGGATCAGTGCGCCGGCCACGATGAGTCCGGTCACAGGGTCGCAGCAATAGAGGGCCTTATCCATCAATGTAGTGCGCGGTAATCCATGGGCTTCGTTATGGGCCCGCACCGCGTTGACCAGCTCTTCGTTCAGCCCTTGCTCGGCCAGCATCTCTGCGCCCAACAGACTGTGCTTCTCCGGGTCATCAGCGGTGACATCGTAGTCTATGTCATGAAGCAGGCCGGCAAGTTTCCATTGCTGCACATCTGCGCCAAAGTGCTCGGCCAGCTTGCCCATGACTGCTTCAACTGCCAGCATGTGCTTGATCAGGTTTTTGTTTTTGACGTTCTTCTTTATCAGTTCCAGTGCTTCGTTTCGTTCCACTGTCATGACCTCCAGTTAATTCTGGCACTAGTCGTAAACAATCAGCACTCAGCAGTTGGCACACAGCATAGGGGGCAAGTGAGAGCTTTGGTACTAGCGCTTTTAGCCATGATAACATTTTTCGCCCTTGAATGCTATGGCGCAGAGCCCCTCCCGGCCTAAAACCGGGAGGGGCTCTTAAACTGCCAAGTCCTTATTGTGCCTGCGTGTTTCCGGCTTGGCTATTGCCGCCCCGAGGAACCAAGAACGAGGAACAAGCGATGACTTCTGATTCCCCTTCTACTTCCTGGAGTCTGGAGGCTGGTAGCTGGCGGCTATTAAACGAACAACGGCGCAAAAACCAGCGCAACGATGGTCATTAGCTTGATCAAAATATTGATGGACGGACCGGAGGTGTCCTTGAAGGGATCGCCCACGGTGTCGCCGACCACAGCGGCGGCGTGGGTGGGGGTACCCTTCCCGCCCATGTTGCCGGATTCGATGTATTTCTTGGCGTTATCCCAGGCGCCGCCGGCGTTGGACATCATAATGGCCATGAGCACGCCGGTTACCAGGGCGCCGGCCAGGAGTCCGCCCAGCGCTTCCTTACCGAGAACCACCCCGGTGAGAATCGGCACTACTACGGCGATGAGGCCGGGAATAATCATCTCCCTTAACGCGGCAGTGGTGCTGATGTCTACGCAGCGGGCATAGTCAGGACGACCGGTGCCTTCCATAATACCAGGGATTTCTTTGAACTGGCGTCGCACTTCGGCGATCATGTCAAAGGCGGCGCGTCCGACGGCCTGCATGGTGAGTGCGGAAAACATAAAGGGCAACATACCGCCGATGAAGAGGCCGATGATTACGCGGGATTCCAACAGATTGATACCGCTGAGATCTACGGCAGTGGCATAGGCGGAGAACAGAGCCAGAGCGGTGAGGGCCGCCGAACCGATGGCGAAACCTTTGCCGATGGCGGCTGTGGTGTTGCCTACGGCATCGAGCTTGTCGGTAACGGCGCGAACGCTCTTGTCCATTCCCGCCATTTCGGCGATACCGCCGGCATTGTCAGCGATGGGACCGTAAGCGTCAACAGCGACGGTCATACCGGTGGTAGCCAGCATACCCACGGCGGCGATGGCGATACCAAAGAGGCCGGCGAACTGCACTGCCAGGAAAATAGCCAGAGCTATGACCAGGATAGGCAGACCCGTACTCATCATGCCTACGGAAAGCCCGGCGATTATGTTGGTGGCGGCACCGGTCTGAGAGGCTTTGGCGATACCTTGGACGGGGGGTTTGTCGCCTGAAGTGTAGTACTCGGTAATCTGTCCGATGGCGATACCAGCCAACAAACCTGCCACGATGGCATAGAATACGCCAATTTCAATGCCCAGCAGTCTGACGAGGGCAAAAGCACCGGCCAGGGTCAGGACGCCAGCGGCGTAGGTACCGTTGTGCAGAGCGTGTTGCACGTTGGTCCCCTCTTTAGCAGAGACAAAACGTGAACCTATAATGGAAGCTATGATACCGATGGCTGCAACGCCCAGCGGCAAGGCTACACCCAGCAATGGTTTGCTGGCAAACTGCACAGTGCCTATGGCCATGGCGGCAATTATCGAACCGATATAGGACTCAAAGAGATCGGCGCCCATGCCGGCGACGTCGCCTACGTTATCTCCCACGTTATCGGCGATAACAGCAGGGTTGCGAGGGTCGTCCTCGGGAATGCCGGCTTCAACTTTGCCAACCAGGTCGGCACCGACATCAGCGGCCTTGGTGTAGATGCCACCACCCACGCGAGCAAACAGCGCGATGGAACTGGCACCCAGGGCAAAACCGTTTACCATACCGACGAGAGTGACGTAGTCTACTCCGGGGTTAAGGGCGCGGAAAAGCAGAAACATGGAGCCAAGGCCGAACAGACCCAGCCCTACTACCGACATACCCATAACGGCACCGCCGGCAAAAGCAATGGCCAGGGCGGGATTCTGACCGTGACGGGCCGCCGCTGCAGTGCGCACGTTGGCTCTGGTGGCGACGGTCATACCGGCATAGCCGGCGATTACGGAACTTATGGCGCCAGCGATAAAGGACACGGCTGTAGGCAGATCAATCTGCCAGATAAGAATGAGGAACAAGGCCGAAACAAAGATGGCCAGTGTCTTGTATTCGCGACGCAGAAACGCCATGGCGCCTTCGTGTATGGCCTCAGCAATCTCCTTCATACGATCTGTTCCCTGATCCTGTTTGGTTACATTGGCAGCCAGGTAGGCGGCAAACAACAGGGCCAGCAGGCCGGCCACCGGGGCAAGCCAGAGAAGCAAGTCTTCCATTTGATGTATTCCTCCCTTTGATGTCTATGGAGTCTCCAATTCAGCTATAAAGGCATACCCTTTCGGGTATGCCTTGCCTGCTTAGTTGAGTACAGCCAGCAGTAAGGATAGCACCATAAACCCTATCCCAAGACCGATGGTCAGCCTCCCGAAGAAAGTATCCATGTTCTTCTTTCGGCCAAATATGGTCTCGGCACCGCCGGCGATGGCACCCAGGCCGGCAGCTCTTCCGCTTTGCATGATAATGGACACAACGAGGCCAACGGCCACCAGGCCCAGAACAACCTTAAGAGCAGTGATCATGTCTGCTCGTACCCCCCCTCAATTGACTCACTTGATTGTAGCACAAGGGATAGGGGTTGACAATATTTCTGCCGGTCACCGCGAAGTGCGCATCACGGCGTGTCCGGGATAGCTAGCCACCGCCCCCAACTCCTCTTCGATGCGCAGTAACTGGTTGTACTTGGCGACTCGATCCGTACGAGATGGCGCTCCGGTTTTGATTTGCCCTGCGTTCACCGCCACCGCCAGATCGGCGATGAAGGTATCCTCGGTCTCACCGCTGCGGTGGGAAATCACGACACTGAAGCCGGCGCGTTTGGACAGCTCGATGGCGTCAAGAGTCTCAGTGACGGTGCCAATTTGGTTCAGCTTTATGAGAACTGAATTAACCGCTTGTAGTTCTATAGCCTGCGAGATGCGTTCGGTGTTAGTGACCAGAAGATCATCCCCTACCAGTTGCAGCTTCCTGCCCAGGCGCTTGACCAGCTGTACCCAACCATCCCAATCCTCTTCTGCCATGCCGTCTTCTATAGTAATAATCGGATAGCGATCGCTCAGGTACTCGTACCAGCTTATTAGCTCAGATGCAGAAAAGTCCTTGCCTTCGTGTTCCAGGTAATAGCGCCCGTCCCTGAGAAACTCACTGGCAGCAACGTCCAGAGCTATAGCTACTTCACTGCCCGGCTGATAGCCTGCGGCAACGATCGCCTCTACTATGGCCTTCAGAGCGTGTTCGTTCGAAGGGAGACTTGGCGCAAAACCACCCTCGTCCCCTACCGATGTGCTGTATCCCTGTTTACGCAACACGGACTTAAGGCTGTGGAATACTTCAACTCCCATGCGCAGACCTTCGGCGAAGGTTTCAGCGCCCAGGGGCACCACCATAAACTCCTGAATGTCCACGCTGTTGTCCGCATGTTGTCCGCCATTGAGGATGTTCAACATCGGTACCGGCAGCACCCTGGCAGCGACACCGCCCAGGTAACTGTACAGGGGCTGCCCGCAGGCGGAGGCGGCGGCCCGTGCCACAGCCATGGATACGCCGAGAATGGCATTCGCACCGAGACGTCCTTTGTTTTCGGTGCCGTCCAGGTCAAGCATAGCCTCATCCACCGCGGACTGGCACAAAGCGTCCATGCCGATAATTCGTTCGGCTATTTCGCCGTTAACATTGTCTACGGCCCGCAGGACTCCTCTGCCGCCATAACGCGAAGAATCGCCGTCTCTAAGCTCGACAGCTTCGAACTTGCCGGTTGAAGCGCCCGATGGGACACAAGCACGCCCGAAGGCACCGCCATCCAAATACACCTCTACTTCGATTGTGGGGTTACCCCGGGAGTCCAGGATCTCCCTCGCCAGGACATCGATAATGGTGGTCATCAATTGCTACCTCCTTATGATCAGTGATCGGCCCGTCATTTCGGCGGGTTGTGGCAGAGACATCAGTTCCAGTATCGTGGGGGCTACATCCGCAAGAATGCCGCCGCTGCGCAAGTCCAGGCGACTGGTGGCATCTCCCGCCACAATTACCCGAACAGGGTTCAGGGTGTGCGCTGTGTACACGTCCCCTTGCTCGTCCAGCATCTTCTCAGCGTTGCCATGATCGGCGGTTACCACTGCAGTACCGCCTTTGGCTAGCACTGCACGCACAGCAATGCCCACCATTCGATCCACAGTTTCCACGGCTCGGCAGGCCGCGGCGAAATCGCCGGTGTGGCCGACCATATCCATGTTGGCGTAGTTCATCACTATCAGAGCATAGCCTTGCTCGATGCCACGCAAGAAGGCTTCTGTCACGTCTGCAGCGCTCATCTCCGGTTGCAGATCATATGTAGCGACTTTGGGCGAAGGTATAAGTGTTCTGTCTTCACCGGTAAAGGGTGTCTCTGCACCCCCGTTAAAGAAATAGGTCACATGAGCGTACTTCTCCGTTTCGGCCAGCCTTAGCTGAGTGAGCCCGGCCCTGCTGACCACTTCGCCCAGGGTATTGGTCAGATTTTGCTTTGGAAAGACATGGGGAAAGGGGAAATCGCTGCGGTACTCAGTCATGGTGGTTATGTGTATCCTGGGAAGGTCATCCCTGACAAACCCGACGGTTGCCTCAGGCCAGAAGGCCTGCACAATCTGTCGGGCCCGGTCCGCCCGGAAGTTAAAAAAGAATAGCTCATCTCCTGATCTTATCTGGCCCTCCGGCTGGCTGCTCGCCATAACCATAGGTGGGACAAACTCGTCCGTTACACCGGCTTCATAGGAGCCTCGGACAGCCAGATCGGCATGGCTGATGGACGGCCCCTCGCCCCTGATCATGGCCCGGTAAGCCAGTTCGGTGCGCTCCCAGCGCTGGTCCCTGTCCATCCCGTAATAACGCCCCATCACTGTTGCCAGGTGGCCCACACCCTCGCGCTCCATGAAACTGACGATGTCTGTGAGGAAGCCAGCTCCGCTGTCGGGCGCAACGTCCCGACCGTCCAGTTGTGCATGAAGAAAGACGGTCAACCCCAACCCGCGACATCCGTGCAATATGGCCTTGAGATGATCGATGTGGCTGTGTACTCCGCCGTCCGAGAGCAGTCCAAATAAATGCAAACGTCCCCCACCGGCTTTAAGGCGACCAACCAGGTCCACCCAGGCTGTGCTGGAACTCAGCGCGTCACCGGACAGCCCCGCCGTGATGCGCACAAGATCCTGATAGACTATCCTACCGGCGCCAAGGTTGAGATGCCCCACATTGCTGTCGCCCATCTGCCCAGGCATAAGTCCCACTGACTCGCCAAAAGACTCCAGATAAGACGAAGGATAAGCACTCTGCAACCAGTCCAGATTGGGGGTGGGCACACAGCGCAGGGCGTTACCTGCAGTTTCATCACTGATGCCCCAGCCGTCGAGAATTATCAGCGCAACTGGTCCGCTTCTATCGTGTGCTTTCACTGGTCACCCTCACCAACTCAGCGAACTGATCGGCCTTGAGGCTTACGCCGCCTACCAGCGCGCCATCGATAATCTCGCGTGCAGAAAACTCGTGTATATTGGCGGGGGTAACACTCCCCCCGTAGAGAAGACGGGCGGCTCTGATTGATGCTGGGTACGAGGCAATTACTTCCTTTACAACTTGAAGCATCTCCTCGGCCTGGACAGCAGAGGCCGCCTTGCCACTGCCGATGGCCCATACGGGCTCATAGGCTATCACCAGTTCACCCTCTGCACTGCCAACTTCCGCTAGCCCACGGATTAGCTGTGACTTAACCACCTCAGCGCCTACGCCCTGCTCGCGCTGGCTAAGAGTCTCTCCCACACAGAGAACCGGCACCATTGTGGCCTTCATGCACGCCGACACTTTGGCGGCAATGAGCTCGTCGCTTTCACCCAGAACATGTCGGCGTTCAGAGTGGCCAATGATGACATACCGGCATCCCGCCTCCTTGAGCATGGCGGCAGAGATTTCGCCGGTAAAGGCCCCGGATGCAGCCGGATGCATGTTCTGCGCGCCCAGAGCAACACCCTCCGGCATGCATTCACCGAGGCCACAAAGGGCCGTAAAAGGTGGGCATATCACTACTTCAACATCAGTCTGCTTCGGCAGGAGCACCGACAACTGGCGGAGGAGCTCTTTGCTCTCCGCCAGCGTGTTGTTCATTTTCCAGTTGCCCATTATCATCGGTTTTGCCATTTCGCTCACCACTAATCTAGCGTGCGCTCACTGAGAGCGGCGACGCCGGGCAGCGTGCGGCCTTCGAGAAACTCCAGAGAAGCTCCCCCTCCAGTGCTGATGTGGGTCATGGCCGATGCCAAACCAGCCTGTTCCACCGCAGCCACGGAATCTCCACCGCCCACAATGGAAACGGCCTTTGAGGCAGCCAGGGCTGTGGCTATTTCCACTGTGCCGACGCTAAAAGCTGGATTCTCAAATACACCCATGGGACCGTTCCAGATGACCATGCGCGCGCTCTTCAGGACACTGCCGAAGGCCTCACTCGACTCCGGTCCCACATCGACAATCATCATATCTGCCGGGACCTCATCGCAACCCATGACAACGCCTTCCGGTGCGTCAATGCTCTCCGCCACCACCACATCTATCGGTAGCAGAACCTGTACCTTGCTGCACTCGGCCAGAGACAGCAGCTCTGACGCCAGTTCCAGATGAACCGTCTCAAAAAGCGACTTGCCTACTTCAAAGCCCTTGGCCTTGAGGAAGGTATTGGCCATGCCGCCTCCTATAATAAGACTGTCTACCTTGCTAATCAGGTTTTCGATCACCTTAATCTTGTCTGATACCTTAGCCCCACCCAACACAGCCACAAAGGGGCGGCGCGGATTATCCATAGCTGCTCCCAGGTATTCAATTTCCCTGGTCATAAGAAATCCGGCGGCGGCCCATTCCATCAACCCGGGAAGCACCGACACAGAAGCGTGAGCCCTGTGAGCAGCGCCGAATGCATCATTGACATAAACCTCGGCCAGTTGCGCCAACTGCCGTGCGAACTCTACGTCTCCGGACTCTTCTCCAGGGTAGAAGCGCAGGTTCTCGAGCATGAGCACTTCGCCGTCGCCCAGACTATTCGTTGCCGCCACAACCTCCGCACCCACGCAATCAGGCACAAAGAGGACGTTATGCCCCAGCAACTTCGCCAGATGCTCTGCCACCGGCTCCAGACTGTAGGAATCGTCTCTCTTGCCCTTGGGGCGTCCAAAGTGGCTGGCGACAATCACCCGGGCACCGTGCTCCTGAAGATAGTTTATGGTTGGCAAGGCGGCTCTTACGCGGGTGTCATCGGTTATCTTCCCGCCCTCCATGGGCACGTTGAAATCCACTCTTAAGAACACCTTTTTGCCGGACACTGTAACATCGTTAAGCGTGAGCTTTGTCATATCGTTCACTACACCCCATACCTTCCCGAGATCATGGACAGCACGTCCACCATGCGGCAGGAGTAGCCCCATTCGTTG